>JACMRQ010000451.1 GCA_014376355.1 Arcicella sp.
CCGAAACACCAAACCCTAATGCAAAAAAAATACAAAAAAAATAAAACATTCTTGTAAACCATTGAATCTCAACCTACTTAACAAATATAAAAAATTGAATAAATAAACCCCAATAAAAAACCCAAACAAAAACAAATACCAAAAAACAAATTATTCATAGTATAATACAACTTGACAATCAAGTATCTCAACCAATGATCCCGAAAAACTAGCTCTCCAACAATTAAACAAAACTAGATTCATTAATCAAAGAATCTGGAAAGCGAACATAACAGCATCAATGAAGATTAAAGCAGAATCTGAAGAAAAGTAAATGTAAAAAGCAAAATAGAATATCCGTAATTGAGTGTAATATAAAACAGATATTCTATTGTAGAAAATATTCCCCACTATAAATAAAATATGTAGATTTATTACTGGTAATCTATAACTGGTGTTGTGGTACGTATATTTTGTTTATGATTAAGATATTTCTCGGCTTATAGAATATATATATAATTAATAGAAAATGAAAGCTACTATAGATGAAAAAGTGACGGTGAATGGAATGGGGGCAATTAGTCACGAAAACGGTGTATTTTTTAGGGTTTGGGCACCCAACGCTCACTCGGTGAGTGTGGTGGGCACTTTTAATAAGTGGAAAGATAGTTTTAATCTACTGAAACATGAGGAAAACGGTTATTGGGGCGGAAATGTGCCAAAAGCTAAAGTCGGTGATGAATATAAATTTTCTTTAGATACGCCTCATGGAAAATTACTGCGAAATGACCCTTGTGCTAAGAAAATGACTAATTCAATAGGGAATTCAATTATTTATGATTCTGATGGATTTGATTGGGGTGATGATAATTTCCAGATATCTACTTGGGATAATTTGGTAATCTACGAACTTCATGTGGGTACTTTTAATGTTAAGGAAGAGGGAAAGCCTGGCGATTTTTATGGAGTTATTGAAAAATTAGATTATTTGAAAATTTTGGGAATTAATGCAATTGAAGTTATGCCTCCTTTTGAGTTTCCTGGCGATTTTTCTTGGGGTTATAATCCTACTTACCCTTTTTCAATTGAATCAGTATATGGTGGAGCTGATGCGTTTAAAATGCTTATTAAGACTGCCCACGAAAAGGGAATTGCCATTATTTTAGATGTGGTATATAATCATTTTGGACCTACTGATATGGATATGTGGCAATTCGATGGTTGGAATGAAAATGGAATGGGAGGAATTTACTTTTATAATGATTGGAGAGCCAAAACACCATGGGGAGATACTCGTCCAGATTATGGACGACCAGAAGTGCGACAATATATTCGTGATAATGCTATGATGTGGGTTGATGAATTTAGGGTTGATGGTTTACGTATAGATATGATTCCATATATAAGAAACGTAAATTCTGACGAAAATCCTAATACGACTTTGCAGGAGGGTATTAGTTTGTTACGTTGGATTAATGGTGAAATTGCCGAAAAGTATCCTTGGAAATTGACTATTGCTGAGGATTTGCACGGACTTGCTTCAATAACGGATAAGATTGGTGAGAGTGGCGGATTGGGTTTTGGAAGTCAGTGGGATGCGGATTTCGTACATCCTGTTAGAAAAGCTTTGATTACACAGGAGGATGCTGACCGTGACATGGAAAGTGTGTGTATGGCTGTTTTGAATAAATATAGTGGCGATGTTTTTAAGCGAGTAATTTATGTGGAATCGCATGATGAAGTGGCTAATGGTAAAGCTCGTATAGCGGAAGAAATTGCTGAAAAAAATGTAAATAATTGGTACTCAAAGAAAAGGGCTTCATTAGGCGTTGCTTTGACTTTGACAACTGCAGGAATTCCAATGTTGTTTCAAGGTCAGGAGTTATTAGAAGACAAATGGTTTTCGGACACTGACCCAATTGACTGGAAACGGGAGAAAAAATTTAATGGATTCAATAAACTTCACAGGGATTTGATTCGGCTTCGTCGTAATTTCAATAATAATACAGAAGGATTAATTGGACAAAATACGGATATGATTCGGGTGGATGAGGAAAGAAAAATTATTGCTTTTCATCGTTACCATATTGGTGGTAAGGGAGATAGCACGGTTGTTATACTTAATTTTTCTAATAATTCTTACGATGATTATGTAATTGGGATGCCTCAAAATGGCATTTGGAAACTGAGATTTAATAGCGATTGGGAGGGATATGATAAAGAATTTGACAGTTTTGCATCCACAGATACTGAGGCAACTCAAGGAGAATATGATGGTCTGCTTTTCAATTCGAGTATTTCGATAGCTCCTTATACGGCATTAATTTTTTCACAAGATAGAGAATAGAAAACATATTTTTTTCATACATAATACATTGATTATCAGATAATTATATTTTGGTTTAAAGCAATATTAAATAATGTGTACATCAATGTTGAAATTAGTAACTTTGTTAAAGAATTGTTAAGATGAATATTTTTAGATACTTGAAGGGGATATTTTTCGTATTAGGTTAGTGAGACTTCACGGAAAGGGAGGCATTTTAAGTTTTTTGCCCAAATACCTGTTTACGTAAAATCCATTCATATTATCCAGTAAACAAATAAATACCATGAAAAGAATAAGCATAATTATGATGTTGATGACTTTATCAGTTGTTAATATTTTTGCCCAGACCGTTGATGAGGTTTTCGATGCACATTACAAAGCTGCTGGCGGAAAAGAGCTTTGGGATCAAGTAAAGACTTATACCGTTAAGCAATCCTATGTTTCAAATGCTCCGAGCGATTTTGAGATGGAAGTGAAGGCTTCAATTCCAGAGATGTCGATGTTAAAAACTAAGTCAATTATGAAACGTAACTTTGTTTATGCGGTGAATCCAACAGACGCTTTTTTTAGAATTCCGATGGGTAGCCGTGATAAGGCGATTGTATATGATACTAAAGATTTAAGCGATAAGGAGAAAATGAACATGAAACGTGAAATTACGGATATGTTTGCTCCTTTTTATAATTACCAAGAAAAAGGATATATTGCTACTTATGTGGGTTTGGAGGTTGTAGGAGCACAAAGATTACACCATATTGAATTATCTGGGAAGGATATTAAATATGATTTATACTTTGATAATATCACACACTTACTGACAAAACAGGTTGAAAAATTATCAACTGGTGAAGAAATAACGAAAGAATATACTGCTTATACTACGGCTGCCAATGGAATAATTTATCCTTCTTTTGGTACGTACTATAGCAGCATAGACAAACGGAATGTGAAATTAACAAGTGCTATTGTGTTTAATCCTATATTTGATGTAGTGACTTTTAAACGTTAGTAAATATAATAGCTGTTTGTTACTGATGGCATGACTGAGGCGAATGTCCAATCTCATGCCATCAGTTTTTATAATCCTAATCCATCTATGAAGATTTTTCTTAAAATAACTGGTATAATTTTGTTGTCTATACTCCTACTTTTTTTAGGAGTATTTTTCTATTTTCAGACTTCTGGTGGGCAAACTTTTTTTACGAATCGGGTTGTTGCATATTTGAAAAATAAAATTGATAAACCTTTCAGTATCAACAAAATAAATTATAAAATCCCCAATTGGATTGAGTTAAATGGCGTTTATTTTAGTGATAATAAAGGGGATACTTTACTGGCTGGGGAGAAGCTACATGTGAATATAGACATGTTGGGTTTATTACAAAACAAAGTTACTATTAATGAGGTAAATCTTGAAAATATTAAGGTGAATATTAAACGTACTTTACCAGATACTACCTTTAATTTTGCCTATATTATTCATGCTTTCATACCTAAAACTATAACAAAAATTACCACTGATACTTCTAAAGGTCTTCCGCTGAAATACAATATATCAAATGTAAAACTTAAAAATGTATTCGTAAAATATCTGGATGATGTTACGGGTGTGGATGCGAATGTTCGTTTATATAATACTGAGACATCTTTTACTGATTTTGATCCTGCTACTTCAAAATATCATTTGGATAAATTAAGCCTCAATGGCGGAAATATGAACTTGCGTTTATATTCATCTATTCCTTCAAAACCATCTAATAAGTCTTCAAGTGCTGACACCTTAGATTTGGCGTTTAAGGAATTAGCTGTAAAGAGTGTAAATTGGAAAATCATTGAGGAGGAATCGGGCTTAGTTAATACCGTAAAAATAGGAAAACTTAATGCCAAAGGTAAGCAACTTTATTTGTCAGGTGAGAAAGTACATTTGAAATCAGTTAATTTGTTTAATACCGATGCAAGTGTGGTTTTTTTGAAGAAAAAAGTACCTGTAAAATCTACAAAGGCTAATGGTATTGAAGTTTCAAGTACATCTTCAAATAACTGGAAAGTATTGGTTGATAAAATCGTTTTTGACGGAAATAATATCCAATACCAAGACTTAAATTCTCCCAAGCAAAAACGAGGAATGGATTATAGTGATTTGAAAATTAGCAACTTAA
This sequence comes from Arcicella sp., assembly GCA_014376355.1. Lineage (GTDB taxonomy): Bacteria > Bacteroidota > Bacteroidia > Cytophagales > Spirosomataceae > Arcicella. Next base: position 4,468 of record JACMRQ010000451.1, read on the forward strand.
AGTTAAATTCTGAACGTTTTTACTACTCTCCTACTCAAACATCCGGATGGATTTACAGTGGTTCGTTTAAAGAAAAATCAGGTTTTGAAATTAAAAGTTTGCAAACAGATTTTGCCTACACCGATAAACAAACTTTCCTCAAAAAATTCTTGCTGAAAACGCCTCAATCCATTCTTCGAGATGAGTTAATTTTGACTTACGCTTCAATGAATCAATTGACAAATGATATTGGAAAAGTTAGCATAAAAACAACTCTAAAAAATAGCCAATTAGCTTTTAAAGATATTTTGTTATTAGTCCCAGATTTGGCTGAAACTCCACCGTTTAAAGGCAATGAAAATGAACTTTTACGGTTTAATGGGGCGATTTCTGGAAGGGTTAATAATCTAAAAATAGCTCCAACTTCCATTAAAGGTTTTGACCAAGCGAAATTGAATTTTCAAGGACAAATTACTGGGCTTCCCAATATAAATAAAACATCATTAAATGTTAATGTAAAAGAATTATTTATTACGAAAAAAGACCTTTTAAAAATTGCCCCAAAGGGTTCGATTCCCAACACAATTGAGTTGCCAGAAAAAGTGGCAATTGTGGGAATTATTAAGGGTAAATTGGCTAATTTATTTTTGGATACTAAACTAAAATCTGATGTTGGAAATGCTTCTTTCAAGGGAAAATTAGTCAATATTACTGGTAAGAAAAATCAGCAATATGAAGGATTAATTACTTTTCAGGGGTTTGAGATGGGTAAATTTCTAAAGAAAACTGGACAAATTGGCAAAATATCTTTATCGGCAAAAATCAAAGGAATTGGTATTGACCCAAAAACGATGATAGCCTCCGTCGATGGCACAATTAAACAGGCGGAACTGAAAGGTTATGATTATAAAAATGTGGTTTTACAGGCTGATTTAGCCAATCAAATTGCTACGATTAAAGGCAATATTAAAGACCCTAATCTTACCCTTTTGATTGATACAAAATTGGATATTTCCCAGCCCTATCCGAGTGTAAAAGGGAACATAAATATTGGTCAATTAAACTTGAAACCACTGGGTTTTTATGCTGATGATATTGGTATTCGAGGTGATATCGATATTGATATGACAACCACAAATCCTGACAATCCGAGTGGGACAATTTATATCAAACAGGGGACTTTATTGCAAAACGGAAAATTGATAAAAATTGAAAATACATCTTTAATAGCTGTCAACACCTCAGAAGGCAAAAAAATTACAATAAATGCTCCTTTTTTAAAGGCAAATTTGAACGGAAACTTTAATTATTTACAACTCTCTGATATTTTTATTTCAACGATAAATAAATATTTCGTTTTGCCAGATATTGCCTATAAGCCCGTTACGTCTCCGTATAATTTAACGATGGATATAAAATTGGTTAAACATCCCCTGATTCAAGCCTTTGTTCCAGGTTTGACACGCTTGGATACGACTCGATTATTGGCAACTTTCGATAGTCAGGCGGATACTATTTTTCGGGCAAATTTAACGATGCCTTATTTGGAATATGACACGATTAAGGTAAAAAATGTGAAGTTAAAAATGGCTGGAAATGATACAAAACTATTGTATTCTGGTGGACTCGATGGATTAGTTTTGACGGGTTTTCAAGTTAGAAAAACCAATTTATCGGGTGATGTCAGTAATAATATTGCTTCATTCAAAGCCACTTTTAAAGATTCACTTGATAAAGACCGCCATGCCGTTGCGGGATTATTGCAAAGCGTTAACAATCAGTACCGTATAAAATTCAGAAAGAACGGTTTATTCTTAAACTATACTCCGTGGAAAGTGGATTCTACTGGGTTTATTGACTATGGAAAAACGGGTTTGTTAATTAGAAATTTTAATATTAGTCGAGGGCAGCAAAGACTTTCAGTTAATAGCACAACAAACACACCTAATGGCCCCATCAATGTAACGACTGACAGCTTAGACATTCAGAATTTTGTTACCTTATTTTCGCCTGATTCAACCTTGGCAAGTGGCAAAATTGATGGTAAAATTTTATTAAGTAATTACATGACTACACCTTCATTTACGGGCGACGTTGCTATTAAAAATTTCCGTTTTCAGAAAATTGCCATTGGTGATTTAGATGTGAATGTTTTTAATGAAACAGCTACTAAAATTACTGCAAAAGCAACTTTAGTTAGTCAGAATAATGATCTTTCGCTATCAGGAAATTACTATTTAAAAACTAAAAATTCACTTGATTTGAACTTGATTATTAACAAATTAGGAGCAGAAACGGTGGAGGCTTTTAGTTTTGGACAATTGCGACGTGCAAAAGGAATTTTATCGGGCAAAGCCAGCATAAAAGGTTCAACGACAAGTCCGCAATTAATTGGAAATTTAAGTTTTGATAAAGTGGCATTTGACGTTTCGCAATTGGGAAGTCGTTATTTGATTGATAAGCAAAACTTGATTTTTGAAGGGCAAACTATTCGTTTGAATCAGTTTACGGTGAGCGATACTTTGAACCAGCCTCTAAAAGTGAATGGTACGGTTATTTTAACAAACATTCCGTTTGTAAAATATGATTTGACGGTGGATGCAAAGAACTTTATGGTACTGAATTCTACCAGAAAAGACAATGATTTCTTCTACGGAACGGGTTTTGTGGATGCAAATTTGACATTGCAGGGAATTTCTGAAAAAGCCAAAATTGAGGGAGATATTAAGCTGAGGGAAAACAGTAAAATTTCGATTATTGTGCCAAGTTTGGATGATGTCAGTAGTAGTGAAGGTGTAGTTGTATTTGTGAATCGGAAAAATCCACCGAAAGATTCTATTAAAAAAGACACTTCAAATACTGATATATTTGTAAACAACTTTGTCTCTGAAATAGCCCTTGATATTGTAGCCGATGACAAATCGGAATTAACAATTGTGGTGGATGAAATTAATGGAGATAATTTGGTCGTAAAAGGCAATGCACGGCTCAATGCTGGCGTAAATACCAACGGACAGTCCTTTATTTTTGGAACTTATGACTTGACAGAAGGGAATTACGGATTAACGTATGAGGTTCTAAAACGGCAATTTCTCATTCAAAAAGGCAGTAATATTATTTGGACGGGAGACCCCACCAATGCAGATGTAAATATTACCGCCATTTACCGAACAAGTACTGCTCCAATTGATTTAATGACCAATGAAACCAATGCGAATCAAGATATTTACCGTCAGAAAATGAATTTTGATGTGCTTTTAACGATGCAAGGAAAATTATCAAAACCTGCACCATCATTTAAAATTCAAGTATCGAAAGAACAGAATTTAACTGTTTCTCAGGATGTAATAAAAAATGTACAAGCAAAGTTAGAAATTTTAAATAATGGCTCTAATAATGGTGATAAAGCCAACATTGACAAGCAAGTTTTTGCTTTACTGATTCTAAACCGTTTTTTCTCAGATAAATCATCTGATTTCTTTTCGAGTAGTAGCGGTGGTGGTGGAGTCAATGCGGAAGCAATTGCACGACAAAGTGTTAGTAAGTTATTATCAAGTCAATTAGACCAATTGGCTTCTGATTTGATAAAAGGAGTAAATTTGAATGTAAATTTATCATCATCCCAAGACTATTTTAATGGAGAAACTGCCAAGCGAACCGACTTGAGTTTAGGTTTATCAAAAGCCTTTTTTAATGATAAAATTGAAGTAAAGGTTGGGCGAAATTTCGAGTTGGAAAATACCTCAAAAATCACTCGAAATCCTTCCGAAGTATTTGATAATGTGACAGTAAATTATAAATTGACTAGCGATGGCAGATATATATTCAAAGCCTTTCGAAAGAATCAGTTCCAGTCGGTTTTAGAGGGATTTATTGTTGAAACGGGAATTGGTTTTACAGTTACAATGGATTACGGAAAATTTAATGAGATTTTTGCGAAAAAGAAATAATTTTAATACGTGAACAAAATTCTCTATATGTGTGGGAAAACTACATAAAATTATGATAATCAACAGCTTACATATATTTTCAAAACCAAAAGTATATTTTATTTTCTGTATTTTAGCGATATTTTTTAGTAGTTGTTCGGTAACAAAGAAGATGCCCGCTGGAGAAAGTTTATACGTGGGGGCGAAAGTGAAAGTGATGGCTGATTCTGGGATTTCTAAAACGGAAATCAAAAATATTGAAACACTTTTGACTGATTTTGCGAAGCCAAAACCTAATTCTACAATTTTGGGATTTCCCTATAAAGTTTGGCTTTATTATCTTTTTGGCGAACCTAAAGGAGATAAAGGATTTAAGAGTTTTTTTAGAAAAAGATTTGGAGAACCTCCCGTTTTAGCGAGTAGAAGTGTGACGACTGCGAACACTAAACAAATTGGGTATTTACTGAATAATGAAGGCTATTTTCGCTCGTTTGCTACGGGTGAATTATCCGAAAAAAACCGTAAATCCACGGCAATTTATACGACCACTTTACATCAAAGATATTATTTAGACAGTATTACAATTGCTCCTCAAGATACCGCCATTTTAGGAAAGGCATACAGTGGAAAAAATCAAGTTTCCTTTTTAAAAACTGGCGCTCCTTATCGTTTTGACCTTGTTTCAGGTGAAAGAGCAAGGATTGACAATGTCTTGAAAAAGAGAGGTTATTACTATTTCCAACCCGATTTTATCCTCATTGAAGCGGATTCTTCGATTGGGAATCATAAGGTAAATTTAACTTTAAAAATTAAGCCCTCTACCTCACAAGTCGACCGAAAAATTTATTGGATTCGGGATGTTCATGTTTTGGCTGATTATGGGGAAATTATCTTGGATGATACCGTAAAAAATAAAGGTACGGAAGTAGTTTTTGAAGGTATAAAAGTGAATGATAGAACGGACTCTTTTAAGCCCAAAATTTTCACTCAAGCAATAGGTTTCAGAAGAGGTGGGAGGTACAGTAGTAATATTCAGGATATTTCACTTTCAAGATTAATTAACTTAAATGGTAATTTTAAATTCGTAAAAAATACTTTCAGTTTAGTCCCTCGCTCAGATTCTGCCTTGTTGGATGTTTTTTATTATTTGACTCCATTAAAAGCAAAATCTATTTTGTTGGATGTTAATGCAAGTACAAAATCTAACAACTTTACGGGAACAAATTTGAGTATTTCTTGGCTTAATAAAAATACATTTGGCGGTGCTGAATCGTTGAAAATTACTGCCACGGCGGGTTTAGATTTTCAAGTTGGCGGTGCAAGCGTAACCCTCGGAGCGATTAATTCCAACAAATATTCTATTGAAGGTGTACTTACGATTCCTCGGTTTGTGATTCCGTTTATTAAAACAAATCCTGCTAAAAATCAGGCTTTACCCAAAACAAATATTGGTGCTGGATATGAAGTTTTGAACAGAGGAGGTTTATATGATTTGACTTCTTTGAAAGCAACCATGGGATATGCTTGGAAGCAAAATAATGCTTTTGAATACTCATTTACACCTGTTTCAGTTAATTTAGTCAAAGCAAATGTTTCACAAGCATTCATAGAAGACATATTTAGAAGTGATAATCCAGCTGCTTTTGATCAAATATTGAGTGATAGAATTATTATGAGTTCTAATTTTACGGTGAATTATACGCCTACGTCGAGGGTTAATTCCAAACATCAATTTACCTTTTCTGGCGGTGTAGAAGTAGCAGGTAATTTAGCAAGCTTATTGTCCAAAATAGGACCACAAAATAGTAAATCAGAAACTTTATTTGGCATTCCAATTTCTCAATATGCCCGTTTAGATGCCGATGTCAGATACAGTTATGCGGTGACGAAAGGTGTAAGAATTGCCAATCGTTTTGTACTTGGATATGGTTTGCCTTACGGGAATTCTATTACACTTCCTTTCACCAAACAATATTCAGCGGGTGGCAATAATAGTATTCGTGCTTTTGCTGCACGTAGTGTGGGTCCAGGAGCCTATCGTTCAACAGGAACAATTAGAAATGTGTTCTTGGGTAGTCAGACGGGGGATATAAAATTGGAATTTAATACTGAATTACGAGCAAAATTCAATAAATACATCAACGGAGCATTTTTTATTGATGCGGGCAATGTTTGGATGCAAAAGGATGCAGACGCTTATGGTGCAGAAGGGGTGTTTGGCTCCGATTTTTATAAACAAATTGCTATCGGAACGGGTATTGGATTACGATTGGATTTCAGTTATTTAGTGCTTCGTTTCGACTTGGCAACGCCCGTCCGTAAACCATATTTACCCGAAGATGAACGCTGGGTTCTGAAGAATTTTAACATAAAAGATGCCAATTGGCGAAGTGAAAATCTGGTCTTAAATATCGCAGTGGGATATCCATTCTAAAAAATAAAGAAAATGAAAACGACAGAAAGTAAAGAAACATTTACCGATATTATCAATGGAGACAAACTTGTTTTAGTAGATTTTTTTGCTACTTGGTGCGGTCCTTGCAAAACGATGTCTCCTATTCTTAAAGACTTTTCTACGCAAATGGGCGACCGTGTGAGAGTGATTAAAATTGATGTGGATAAAGCCCCTACAACGGCAGAAGCCTATAAAATTCAAGGTGTTCCAACGTTGATATTATTCAAAGGAGGCGAAATTTTGTGGCGACAATCGGGCGTTGTTCAAAAAACACAACTGGTCAAAATGATTAATGAATTATCGTAAGTTGGCTAACGGACAGTCATAAAAATACAAAGAAATGAGATTTTTTCTATTCCATGACTGACTTAGTAATACTTGACAAAATACTTTTCCAGAGCGTATAGAAAAAAGGTTTTGTCGGTATTCTTTGATATTTAATGGTGGCAACTCTAACAGGTTGTTTCCCGATTGGATTACTATCTTTTATAACAAAGGCATTGGCAAAAAACGACAATAATTTTCGTTTTTTCAAACCTTTTTCTTCCCCTTTTTTTAAGATTGTAATATTCAAATCTTGGTAAAGCATCGTTGCTGAACCGTTTATAGCATATCTATCTCCCTTAATATGGCAGGTATAGTCAGTCAAAAACCCTTTCTCTGCTTTTGCAAATCCCAGTGATTCTGTTACTTGGTTCAAAGCTGGCATTTGCATTTTGGCGACATTTCCTGTGAATAAAAAATCACCCTTAGGAGCGAGTAAATCAAAGTTAAAATGCAATGTTATAGGTGCTTTATTCATCAAACTTCCTTTCAAAATAACCAAACAATGAGAATTATTCTTTAACGTAATAGTATCGTTGGTAAAATTATGAATATTGCCAACAACCTTCTTAAATAAAACGTTTCCCACCGATTTTGTTTCGGGATTATATTCAGAATAAGTAATATCAAAGTCCCTTATTTTGATGGTATCAATCATAAATTTCAGGCTCCAATTCTTAAAGGCTTCGTGAGGAAAAGGACGGTATGGAGATTTTGGTGGCACATTAAACGTTCGTGTATCTGTAAAGACAGTTACTTTGCCATGATTAATATTAAGGTTTCGAGCGTATATTTTTTTTTCCTCAAACAACTTTTCAATATCAATTTCTTCTAACTTAATGTTATTAAATTGAATTCCAATTCTGTCGTCTCCATTCGTATGAACACTGTATTCCATTTCCTTAAAACGGGGTTGAAGAACTAAGTTTTTCATGGAAATTGAACGTGTTTTGGTAGAAAATAATAATTCATTAACTTTTATAGTATTTAAAGAATCTTCGGAAGGTATTTCAATCTTTTTTAAGCCAAAAATACATTCTTTGGTATAATAAAACCGATTTTTATCTTTATCAGAAGTAGAATCAATTAATAAATCGGAAACCTCTAAATCAAGATTCTCTATCCGACTAACATGAGGCATTTTAGGCTTTTGGTGACTTGTATAAGCAATATAAATATTCTCAAAAATAATCTTTTTTACAGAAAAAGATTTTACAAATTTTGAGATAATCTGATAAGGAGATTTAGCAGTTTTAAATGAATTGTAGATTTGTTTTTCGTGGGAAATATCTAAATTTGGATCTTTTATTGTTATTGTTGAGATGTTTAGTTTTTTTGAGAAAAAAATTGTCCAAGGGTGAAGACCAGCCAATTTAATACCGTTTACCTTTCCTTGATAAATATTATCAGGCATTTTCTTAGCTTTTTTTAAACGCTCATACCTATTAGTATCTACACGCCAAGTCACCGCCAAAATATCAGCCTGTCCTGTTATAATTTGATAGTTAATATCCTTGAAATCAAGATAATATAAGCTATCCGTACTTTCTAAAACAGCGGATTTGAGGCGTTTTGATAGCATTGGTTTTAAACTCCAAAAACCAACTGTACCTACAATAAAAAAGAGGACAATCAACCCCACAATTGATATGATTAACCCTTTTCTAAACCCATTTATCTTACTTTGTTCCATTATTAATTTTAGAAAATACTGTAAGCAATACCAAACGATAAATTTGTCCCTCTGCTACCAATTAAACCAACATTAAAATTACCAAATATGCCTAATTTTCGAAAAAAGAAGTATTTTGCCCCCGCTTGAGCATATACTGCTGAGCCTGTTTCATCCAAAATCTTACCATATAAACCACCTACAAATGCATCAAATCTACTCGCTGAACTTCTGATATCTCCTGTGAAGTGGTAATTTAAACCTACACCGAAAAATCCATCCCGATACAAAATGCCATTCTCTGTTTTACTCCCATACCAACTCCTTACCTCAACCCCAATGTTTCTGCCAAGTCCATATTCACCCACTAACATTATAGGTAATAATTCTTTCTGATAAACAATTCCTGCTCCGATTACCAGTGAACCCCTGTGAAAAACGGCTTCCATTGTGGGGTCAGCGGTTAAGGTAATATTACTCTTGGGAGTACTTATTTTAGCTACTTCTGTGGATTTGTTAGGGGTAACATTATCCACTACTTTTTCCATAGCAGTTTTCACATCTTTTTTTTCCATATCCGTTTTAGCCAAAATTTTTGCTTTTGTTGAATCCATTTTTATTTTGGTAGTATCTATTTTTGTACTATCCTTTGGTGCTGCTTGAGCCAACGCAACACCCGAAAATAAGAATATTGCGAGCATTAAGAGCTGAATTTTATTAGTCATTGTTCTCATTACTTTGTTCTTTTTAAGGTCTATATTTTGTAATTTGTAGATAATAAATCATTCCACGGCTCTGTAAAGCCATTTTTCCCTAATTTGGGGAATATTATACTCGGTTCGATAAGTAATTTTCGATTCTCCTATAAATTTATCGGATGAAAAAAGTGCGTGTTTTTGCTGAAATGGTAATAGAAGTCCTAAAAGCATAAATGACCCGAAAGAAAACTTTCGAGCCATTTTTATAGGAAAGAGAGGAATATTATTTTTGAGTACCTTCATTTTTGAAGGCTTGTTTTTTCAATTTATCGTTTGCCACAATTGCAAACTCTACTCTTCGGTTCTGCTCACGTCCTGAATCTGAAACATTTTCAGCTACTGGATTTTTCTCGCCATATCCCAAAATCGTTAAACGACTACGTGAAACTGAATTTGCCTTCAATACTAATGCTACCGAATTAGCTCTTTGTTGTGATAATTTCATGTTGTAATCCTCCGTTCCAACGTTGTCGGTATGGCCGGCTACTAAAATTTCAGTATCTGGATATTGTTTCAGCGTTTCAGCAAATTGCACTAAATTATCATTCACTTTTGGGTTTACTTTTGAAGAATTAAAATCAAAAAGTACACCTGATTTCATCGTAATTTTTATACCCTCACCCACTCTTTCAACATCTGCCAGAACATCTAGGTCTTTCTTCAATTTTTCGGCTTGTTTATCCATATATTTTCCAATAAATGTTCCTGCAACACCTCCAACTGCCGAGCCAATAATAGCATAAACTGCTGGATTTTTAGATTTACTCCCAATAATTGCTCCCAATGCTCCACCCGCTCCTACACCAATAATTGCTCCCCTTTGTTCCTTGTTTAATTTCTTAAATGAGTTACAAGACGATAATCCGAAAGCAACAGTTGCAAAAAACAAATAAAAAAACGTATGTTTTTTTAGGCTTACTGTGATATTATTCATGATTGTTTCATTTGGTTTGCAGAGTTTATTTAAAATTTCGTGCCAGTGGGAGAATTTATTAATAAATTTTACAAGTAACTGATTATTAAAACATTAAAAGAATAATTCAGTTATTATTTAGGGGTCTTTATTCTACATATTGGGTATTTTCTTGCTTTTTACGAAGAACAGGAATGTTTTCGAGGATTGTATTTTCGATTTTTTCGAAAGAAATTTGAAGATTATTGAGATGTCTCATTAAAATTTCTCTGAGATAAGGTAATGTCTTAATCTCGAATACTTCCAACATTTTTTTATACATTTTTACTAAATATTCATCTCCAAATTGGCAAGATACCATTACTGTTCTTGGATTTTTTGAAGCACGTGCCATACCAAAATAGAATTGTGATTGATTCATTTTCGCATCTTCGAAATGCAGAGGACTTTCTGCATTTTCCATTGAATCCATTAAGGGGTTTAACGCTTGAATTATCGTTTCGGACTCATCCAATTGTGATTTAAAAAAGGGTTGAAGCTCGGGATTATGTATCATATTCATCAATTTTTTATATACTTCAACTCGATATTCATTAATCTTGAAAACACTAATTAATCCTTTCAAGATTTCTTCGCTCTTAATTTTCATGATTCAAAATTTTTAATATGTGTTAGTTTGATTTTGTAGGATTTTTTCACAGAAAAATGCCAAAACAATCGTTTTGGCATTTTTCTGTGAAAAACCATCTATTATATTAAATTAATATGATGATTGATCGCTCAAAACATATTATTCTGATTTTGCGTCATGCTCTAAACTTTTCAAAGATTGAATAAATTTTAAAGATTCAGCAATTGAAGCTCTCTGAGAATTCAATAGACTCATAAAATCTGGAGAAGCTTGCACTTTATCCAAAGCTAAGGCTGTATCATAGGCTTTAATAGCAGTTTGATCACCAAATTCGCAAGAACTAAGAATCGTCTCACGGTTATTTGAAGAAATAGCAGCCTTAAAATCTAACCATACCTGATGAATTTTTCCTGAGAAAGTACTTTCCATTGCAGGCTCACCGCCAAATTTCTCTACGTGTTCTGACAAATCATCGGCAAAATTTTCACTTTCGTTTACCATACCTTGGAAAAGTCCTTTCAAATCTCCACCGTCAATATCATCTGCGGCTTTTCTATAACCATTAATTCGGCTATGGTTAATCTCAATCAACTCATTCAGAGCGGTTAAGAGAATGTCATACTGTGTTGTCATAATTCAGGTTTTAATATGAAATTAAGTTAGAAATAAAATATTGTTCTAAAATTGCAGTAAATTACTCATTACAAAAGTTTAGAAAAAAATCAGTTTGATGGATATTGAATTAAAAAATTCATTCATTTAGATTTTATTTTGGTTTAAAGCGGCTTTTGCTTTTACTTTAAGTTCGTCATATTTATCACTCATTTTTTCACTAATTTCCTCAGTTTTATCTTTTGCTTCTTCATAGATATCGCCTGCTTTTTCTTTAATTTCCTCCCATTTATCGGAAGCATCTACTTTAATTTTGGACGCTTTATCAGATGCATCTTCGACTAAGTTCACTGCTTCAACTTTCACATCAGCAACTTTTTCATTAACCTCTGCTTTAAGTACATCAGCTTTTTTATCCATTGTTTCCATTTTGCGTTGTGCCGCTTCTTTTTCTAATTGTTCTTTTGTAGTTTCCATTTTTGTTATGTTAGTTATTGTTTTAGGGTGTCTGATTTATTAACTATTGCCGTATCCTGCGGTGTTACAATACCCATGTTATTCCTTTCCTGTTTACTATTCGACGACCAGAAAGCACCGATCATAGCAATTATCATTAATCCTCCCAGAATTAACATAAACCAAAAAAATATATTAGTTGGTTTTGTATTTTTCTGGTTCTCTAACTCAGATTTCATTTCATTATCTGCCTTACGATTTGGGTCAATTTCCATGTCTTTTAGAATTTGTTGATAGTTAACCTGTTAAAATATCTATACCAGATATGTTGAAAAGATTGTGTAAAATATTTGAGTAAAATCTTCCTCAAAATGAGGAAAACTGTAGTACTTATGACATTAGGATATGGTAAAACAAAAAAGGGAGTGGTTCAAATGAACCATCCCTTTAAGTAAAATCCTAACTGCTTAATTAGTATTATTTTTAGTAGGTTAAATTTAAAAAGAATAGGAAAATAACTCCCTATCTTTAATAAACCCCTTAACCATTACTAATTTAAAACCTTCATGCTTCTAAGTAATTAGAGAAAGAAACAGGGGAAAATAATTCCCCCCTTTACTACACTACTAACCACTATTAAAATCGTATTTGTGTGACTTTTAAAAATATGGGAGCATAAATATGCCCCCCATTTCTCACAATCTAACCACTATTAAAAATCTATATAATTATTATTGATGGAATGTACCATTCAAAAAATACTCATTTTATATCTTCTTGGATGTTATCAATCTTCTTATTCAAATCTGACTTGAACTCTTTCCAATTACGTTTAGTATCTAATTTCAATTCGTCAATTGAATTATTCAAATCGTCAATTTTAGATTGCATTTTAGCTTTACGGACTTTCCAACGGGCTTTTTCGTCAGCAGTTGCTTTTTCCATTCTTGCATCCATTTTATCCATATCTTCCTTAATATTTTGACGTTTCTCTTCAATTTTTGTTGACATGTCCAAACGTTCCTGTTTAATGTTTTCTGAAGTTTGATTCAAACCATCTTTCACGTCTGAGGCAACATTATCTACTTTTTGTTCAACTTTGTCTTGAGCGTCTTGCGTAGATTCTGCGACATCTTTTTTCTCACTCCGTGAACACGAAGACATTGTAAAGAAACTAATTACCAAAATACTCACGAATAACGTTACTTTCTTTTTCATTTCCATTTGTTATTTAATTGATAAAATTGAATTACGGATTAGAAGTTAAACCCAAGCGTAGCTTGTAATGAATTACCTTTTGCAGCAAACTTTGAGGCTGTATTTACATCAGAAAACTTCACATTTACGACATCATTAATGTTACCTTCATAGCGTAAATCAATATTTAATTTCCCAATATCAAAACCTACACCCGCTTGATAACCTAAAATAACGTCTCTAAAAATTTCGCTTGCTGCACGTCCTTGATATTCCTTGATGCTATCTCCTAAATTACCACTATCCGACAACCTGAATGTTGCAATAGGTCCTGCATTTATTCGGAAGACATCACTTATTTTTACACCAATTAAAACAGGGAAATCAATGTTTGTCAATTTCAAATCTATTGTTCTACCGTTAGCTTTTCCATCTTCAAAAACATCGAATTTGCCACCTTTTTGTGATAATAAAATCTCAGGCTGGATAAAAAAGGTTTTTCCAAACCTCATAAAAATACCGCCAACAAATCCATAGGCTCGTGTATCATTGGCCTTGAAACTAAAATTTTTACCACCCGATGATAATGATAAATCATTGCCACTAATTTGTGATAAATTTACCCCTGCTCGCAATCCTACAGTGAATAATTTTTGTTGAGCAAATGTCATCGTACATGAAAAGGCGATGACTAATGTTAATAATAAATTTTTCATAATGTTCTATATTTGTAAGGTGCTGATCAATTATATAACTTGATTCGAAAAAAATGTTAACTATTTAAAATTAAGGCAACATCTATATTATATTTTTGAAGAATTATTTTTAATTTTTGTTAAAAAGGAATTAAAATTTTTATTTGCTATGCCATGAGTATTCGAGGTATTAGAATGAACTTTGAAAAACGAGAATCCAAAGATAAAAACTATACCAATTATTGAAACTGATACCACAAAAAATATGAATTCTTCCATAGCATAAAATTTTAAGATTTTGAATTTAAATTCCCCTTCGGATCAAAGATAAAAGAATTGAAACCACCGCAAGCACTAAAAGAATGTGAATCAATCCGCCCACACTGTAGGCAAAAACCCCTAACAACCAACCTATAATCAAAATAACTGCAATAATATAAAGGATATTTTTCATGGTATTGATTAATTAGGTTTTAAAATATTTTTCGTAATAATCATTATAAAAATGATATACCAATCAAGTTAGGAAGCATTTCGAGGGAATTTATGGGGAATCATCGTCTTTTTTTGTAGAACTGTGGATTTTAAACCCCACAAGTGATTAATTAAATCTAACACCATGTTGGCATTAAAGTTTTACCTTTAATTTCTAAATAATAAATAAACTAAACTAAACAACAAACAAAATATTATGGAAACCCTCACAAATACTGAAACGGTCGTTATAAGCACCTCCAAAATCAAAACTTTGCAGGTGCTGAATTTTGTATTTTTTATCATTATGGTCTTCATGAACGGTTTAGCGGTCAGTTTACCCCTTAATGGAAAAACAACGGGGGAATTATCTAATAAATATCCTAATTTGTTTGTTCCAACAGGATTAACATTTTCTATTTGGAGTGTTATTTATATCTTATTATTCGCTTTTTGCATTTATCAAATACGTTCACTTTTCAGTCGAAAACCCGAACCTCATTTAGCGATGATTCTTGAGGCGATTGGGTATTTATTTATTTTAAATGCTACTTTCAACGCTCTTTGGATTTTAACTTGGCATTATGAAATTTTGCCTTTATCCATTTTGGTCATGCTTGGAATTTTGGTCACGCTTATACAGATAAACAAAAATTTAAAACACGTTCAACCATATATTAGTGGCGGACTTAAATTTGTTGTTAAAGCATCTTTCGGACTATATTTTGGCTGGATTTGTATTGCCACTATTGCTAATGTAACGGCAATTTTAGTTGGATATGGCATCATGCCAGTGGGTATTTCAGGGCAGTCTTGGGCGTGTATTATGATTTTAATTGGAAGTTGTATCGGATTTATAGCTACAATAAATGTCAGAAATGGTTACGTAGGATTAGCCATCATTTGGGCTTTAATAGGCATAATTGTAGCCCGTAATAAAGACGTTATTTACTATAAATATGTAGTTTACAGTGCTGCATTTGGCATTTTAATAATGATTAGTGCCATGTTGATGGCTTCCACTTTGCAGATGTTTACTCGGAGAAAGACAATTATTGAGGAATAAGTTTTTATGGTCACAGAGTCGTACTGAGTTTTAAAGCGTTCTGTCAATTTTTTATCATTATTCTAAAAAGCTTTTTGAATTAAAATTGATTTTTTCAATGTTACTCTGTGCCTAAAACCTAAATCGTTAAAGGGAAAGTAATCGTGAACGTGGTACATTTTTCCATGTCAGAATCTACTTCTACTCTGGCTTTGTGCGATTGAATAATGTTTAATGTTGTTGCTAATCCTAAACCAATTCCATTATTTTTAGAAGTAAAATATGGCTCAAATAGTCTGCTGATGTGTTCTTGACTTATGCCAATGCCGTTGTCTTTTATTGTCACAACGGCATTTTTATTATTTGACATCGTGTCAATTATGAGTATACCTTTGCCCTCCGTCATCGCTTCAACGGCATTAATGATGATGTTCAAGAAAGCAATTGAAATTTTAGATTTATCCAAGTCTAAAACAATGTTTTCATCCAAATTTTTGATTAATGTGATGCCTTTGAGATTAATTCTATCAATGGCTAATTCGATGGTACTTTCTAAAACTTCTCGCAAATTTAAACGACTAAATATTACTTCAGAAGGACGTGACGTATTTAACAATTCAGTGATTAAATCATTGATTCTCTGACTATTTCTTCGGATAATATCTAAGAAAAATTTGGCATCTTCTTCTTCAAAATCTTCTCTCATTTGGTCAAGAGATAGATTTATGTTCGTCAGAGGATTCCTAACTTCGTGGGCAAGTGTTCTTACTAAACGCCCAGTTGCTGCCATTTTTTCAAACAAAAGGTTATCTCTTTCTTCTTTTTTTCGAGTGGTAATATCTTGAATTATCCCCAAATAATAAGGGCTTCCTTCTCCATCAATTTGTCGATTACAGTGAATTAGACACTGCTTACGCTCTCCCGATTTTGTACTTAATATTACTTCATAATTATCTATTTCACCTTCACTTTCAAGCGTAGTAATTATATTTTCTCTATCTGTAGATTTAACAAATGCTGAATAAATTTTACGTTGATAAAGTTCCGTTTCATCGTATCCTAAAAGTTCAGCAGTTGGGGGCGTGAAATAGCGAAATGTGCCATCCAATTTAGTGGCAAAAATTGCTTCTTTCGTTTTATCGAAGATGTTACGGTATTTTCTTTCGCTCTCGCTGAGTGTTGCGAGTGTATTTGCTCGGTCGAGGGAATAGCGAATACAGCGTTCTAATTTTTCGGAATCCAACTCACTTTTCACTAAATAATCATACGCACCCAAGGTCATAGCTTCCACATCGATGCGTTGATCACCCTTGCCAGTTAGCAAAATTACAGGAGCTTGAAGACCGTGAGCAGCTCCAATTTTCAACAAATCAAGACCCGTTTTTGCTCCTAATAAAAAATCAAAGAAACACAAGTCATATTTTTTTCGCTTTATTTTTTCCAGAGCATTATCAAAAGAAAAAGCCCAATCTATTTCAAAATTTTGCCCTTGTATGTCTTTAATGTAGTCGCTAGTTAGATAAAAATCGTCCTCATCATCATCAACTAATAGTAACTTTATGGTATTTTCTTTTATCATAAAATATTGAATAGAGGTTTTAATGATACTATTGTTCATTCATTATTAGGTAAATAAACTGTAAATTTAGAACCCTTATTTACTTCACTTTCTGCAACAATGAATCCTTGATGATTATCAATAATTTTTTTAGTAATTGCTAAACCTAAGCCTGTTCCCTCAAATTCTGACCGACCGTGAAGGCGTTGAAAAATAAGAAATATCTTTTCGGAATATTCAGCATCGAAGCCAATTCCATTATCACTCACCACAATTTTATGGTACTTATTATTCCCAAAGTTGAATGTTGTCAATTCCATTTCCTCCTTACTTACCAAACTTGCTTCAATTCTAATAATAGGTTTTTCATTTTGTTTCACAAATTTCAAAGAATTACTAATCAAATTCTGAAACAATTGATGCATCTGAGTGGGTAAAGCATTGATAGTTGGCATTGACTTTAAGGTAATTTGAGCATCAACATCTTGAATTTTCATCTCTAAATCGCTCAAAACACTTTCAATTATTACACCCAAATCCACTAATTCAACAGGTTCTGCTTTAATGGATACTCTGGAATATGACAATAAGTTTTCCATCAGTATTTTCATGCGATTAGCGGCATCCATCATTCTGGATATATAAAATTGTCCATCAGTACTTAAATGTTCACTATATTTACTACTTAAACGTTCACCAAAAGCCATAATCTTACGTAATGGCTCTTGCAAATCGTGTGAGGCAATGTAGGCAAACTGTTCTAAGTCTTGATTAGAACGATTAAGTTCTTCAATTTTATGTCTTAATTCTTTTTCGTAAATCTTTATTTCGGTAATATCAACTGTGTTTCCAGTCAATCGAATTGAACCATTTTCATTACTTTTTGTAACCCAACCTTGGGTATGAACCGTTTTCTCCTTACCATCCAAATCTGTTAAACGATATTCAAAAGAATAAGTCTTTTTTGAACGTATTGCTTTCTCAATAATTTCTTTTACTCGAACCACATCATCTTTGTGCAATCGAGAAATAAAGAACTCATACGTGAGTTTTTGTGAAACTTTTGCTATTTTACTTCCCCCAAACAATCGTCTTAAACCATCTGAGAACATTAATACATCATTTTTGACTTCCCAATCAAAACTACCATAACTCATCAGCGACTCTGCTTCTTTAAATAAATCTTTTGATTTTTTTAGTTCTTCATAAACCTTTGATAATTCTTGAACTTTATATTCTAAAGTATTTTTAAGTTTACTTAATTCAGTAATATCTTCGGAAGTGCCAAAGACTCGAATCACATTTCCGTATTTGTCGAGACAGGGTTTACCTTTTACAGCAATCAGTTTTCGAGCTCCCTTTTCATCAATAATTGAATGTTCAAATTCGTAATGTTCTCTTTTATTGGCAATTGCTTCATAAGATAATATTTTGGTTCTTTCTTTATCTTCCTCCACAATATGTCTATTATATTCTCCATAAGCCATTTTTGAGTCAAGATATTCGGTGGCATCATACCCAAAAATATTGAATAACCCATTCGACCATGTTACATATTCAGTTCCGAGTGTCCATTCCCAACTTCCATAATTAAAAAGACTTTCAGCATTATCTAATTGTAATTGCTTTTGTTTTTCCCGTTCATTGCTCTCCGTTTCAATGGTTATATCCTCGGCAATCACAACCACTTTTGTGGGAATATCATCTTTATTTTTTTTTAATAAAGTGCCTCTGTTTCGAACAATACGCCTCTCGCCTTCCTTCGTTACTAAATCAAGAGTAAACGAACGATGGTCTCCAATTTCAAGACCGCTGAATAATGAATTCATTTTATCGATAAATTCCTCTCGGTTCTCATAATTTCTAACAGGAAAAAAACTTTTATCCAATGATAATACTTCATCTTCTGTATAGTGAGCGATGATTCCCGTTTTCTCATTTAGATACTTGATTTTCCTATTTGATAAGTCCAATAAATAAACAAAATCAGGAATAGCTCGCAAAAAGCTATCAAACAAATCTGACTGCTTTTCTGAACTAAAAACATCAAGTAAATATTCGGACAAATCCATTTTGGTATTGATTAAAGTAGCTCTATATTAGCGGTATTCATAAAATTTTAACAGGTGAAACAAAACACTAAAACCATCCAACTGCCTCCTTACGTTTATAATTCAAAAATTCTCATTTTATTATAAAGCGTTTTTCTGTCAATCCCCAACATTCTTGCGGCTTTACTTTTATTAAAATTAACTTCCTTTAATATCTTCAGAATCATGTCATGTTCAGCCTCTACTGCTGCTGATTTCAAAGTTGGTTTTGTTGCAATCAAAACTTCTGCTACTATTATTGGAAGGTTTTGAGGAGTATTAGGTTGTATTATTTGTGGTTGTAGAGGATATTGAACCAAATCATTAAATAATAATTTTGCATAATTTGATATTTCAAAAGGTAAAGTTTTTGATTCTATCCAATCCCCATCGGTTAACAGAGTAGCTCTTTTAATGACATTTTTCATTTCTCGCAGATTTCCATACCACGCATAAGTCATAAAAATTTCGATAACATCCGATGAAAAACCCTTTACTTTTTTGCCTAATTCTTCATTAGTTTGATCTAAGAAAAATTGAGCAAATGTCATAATATCCTGCTTGCGGTCACGGAGAGGTGGAACGTCAATACTAAATTCATTGAAACGGTGATATAAATCCTCTCTAAATTTTCCTTTTTTAGAGGTTTCAATAAGTTTTTCGTTAGAAGCAACTAATATTCTAACATCCAATGGAATTTCTTTTGTCCCTCCAATTCTTTTCATAGTACGTTCCTGCACAACCCGCAACAAAAGCACTTGAACTTCATAGGGAAGATTTGCAACTTCATCCAAAAAAATCGTACCACCGTTAGCTAACTCAAAGTGTCCAATCTTCTGATTTAAGGCACCCGTAAATGCCCCTTTTTCATGTCCGAAAAGTTCAGAACCCGCCAAGTCCTTTGAAATTGCCCCACAATCCATCGCCACAAATGGCTGATTTACTCTTTTTGAATGTAAATGAATTTCTTGAGCAACTGATTCCTTACCTGAACCACTTTCACCATAAATCAATACGCTATAATTGGTAGGAGCAACTAGTTTTATTTGTTTGAGCAAATAATTAGATTCTTCACCATCGCCAAAAATATACCTTGGTGCTTTTAAATTCTTTTTCTTTCCCTCCTGCTGAGTTTCCTTCCTGTTATTTCCTTCAACTTCACTTTGCATACTTCCCACTTGGGTTTCAGTGCTTTCAAGTGCTTTTTTGATGGTTAAAAGGATTTCATCTGGAAAAAGTGGCTTCGTAATATAATCGTAAGCCCCTAATTTCATGACATTTACGGCAATTTTTATATCGGAGTATCCAGTAATAATCAGCACAGGAATAAATGGAAATTTCTCTTTAATTTTAGATAAAATCGTCCCACCATCCATATCTCCCAAACGGAAATCGGTCATTACTAAATCAGGTCTAAATTCTTGGAGTTGCACCAAACCAGAATTGCCATCATGGGCGATGGCAACTTCATAATTATTTTTAGTGAGAAAACGTCGAAGTAATAAGCATATATCGGTGTCGTCATCAATTACTAATATTCTTTGCATAAAGTAAATTTTAAAATATATCACAAAATCCTTCTCATTTGTGCGGAAGGAATATTCAAATTTTCACGATATTTTGCCACGGTTCTTCTGGCAATGTTATATCCCTTATGAGCTAATAAATCCATTAACTGGAAATCGTTTAAAGGAGATAATTTATTTTCCTGATTCACCAGGTTGGCAATTGCCTGTTGAATTTCCCGATTTGAAACCTCCTCGCCTGAATCTACTTTTACACCTTCAGTAAATAAATCTTTTAAATTAATCGTTCCAAAAGGTGTTTGAGCATATTTTCCGCTCGTAACCCTAGAAACTGTTGAAATATCCATTCCAATTTGGTCGGCAATGTCTTTTAAAATCATCGGTCTCAAATTACGGATATCTCCCGTTGTAAAAAAATCTCTTTGGAATAAAACGATTGCTTTCATGGTTTTCAACATTGTGGTTTCCCGTTGTTGAATAGCTTCAATCAACCAATTAGCGGCACTCATTTTTGTGTTAATATACTGATTTACAGCTTTATTTTTAGTCGAGTTAATCGTTTCGGCAAAGTCTTTATTAATTTTTAAAGAAGGCGTTCTACCATTATTTAAACTAATATCAATCGACATATCCCCCGACAAATTGGTCTCATACGTAATCACATAATCAGGAATGATATTATCTTTCACCGCAATTGATGATGTTCCACCGTCCATAATTGGCTTGGCGTTCAATGCCGTAATCTGCGAGATAGCATTTTTAAGTTCATCAGAGGTAATATTACGCAAACGCATAATCTTCTCATAATTTCTAACCGCCAATTCTTCGATATTGTATGTCACAATATCGGTGGCAAGTTCAACATTAATACCTTGTTCTTTCTTACGTTGCAATTGCATCATCAAACACTCTTGCAAATCTGCCGCCCCAATGCCTGCTGGCTCCATCATTCGCAAAACTTTCAACAAATTTTCAACTTCTTCAATATCCACAAAAACGTTATTAGTAAAAGAAACATCATCGGCAATTACATCAGCGGTGGTAGTCAAAAAGCCATTATCATTCAAGGAATCAATAATGTAATCCATCAACATCATTTGCCTTTCATTAAGGGGCAAATAATGAATTTGAACTTTTAAATCCGTTCGCCAGTCACTTTCCTGCACAATTGGAGCAGAATATAAATCATTATCTGCACTATAATTATTAATGCTCGTTTTGTAGTCTGAAGTATCGTCATGTGCATATTCATCCCAATCCGAATAATCATTTTCTGATTTTATGAACGTTGTATAATCCTCTCCTTCACCCATTTCAACACCATCAAAATCATTTTCCGTTGTTTCATCTTTCGATACAATTCCCTCTTCCAACAGCGGATTCTCTTCTAATTCATTCTTAATTCGCTCTTCCAATTCAACCGTTGAAAGTTGCAAAAAATTAAGCATTTGAATTTGTAACGGCGTAATTTTAAAAGTCTGTCTCTGGCTTTGTGATAAATTCATCATGATTGGAACGGTTTTAGGGAATTAACATAGTTATTCAATTTACGAGCCTACTTATGGAATTTATGTAATATTTATAAAACAAAAAACAATACAGATTATAAGTATTTAAAAATCAAATACTTATATTTTAAACAAAATAAATCACTAATTATTTTGTTTAAAATATTAAAAACAAATATTTACCAAAGATAGCAAAAAGTTCTACAAATTGGGGAATTTAATCCGCAATTTGTAGAACTTGTGTTTTCGTTAAATTAGTTATTTTCGTTCTCTTAAAATTAAAAGAAAGCAAACGTTTTAATTTTAAGTACTGTGATTAATCTTTATATTGGCAAATTTTTACGAATTTTAGTGCAACTATTTATGGCTTCTTAATTATCTAATTTCTTTTCTATTATCTTCTTTAGTAACGTCTTTTACCCACAAAAGAGCTTTTTCAATCAATGATTTTTGCGGTTTATGGAGCTCATTTGAAGTTTTATCTTTTATCCAACTAACCGTATTTTCAAGAATTTTAGTATCGTTTTTGGCTACATAGTTTGATACAACATTGTTGGCAATATAAGGAACAACTAAACGAACAAGCCATGATGCACGATACAAAATTGTATTTTTCAACAATGCATTTACACCAAAACGTAAACCCATCCCTACAATACTTTTTCTATTTCCGTTATTTACTAAAAGTTTTTTTGCATATCCCACAATTTGACGGGCGGGCTGTAATTCTTCTTTGATAATGCTAAATTCATTCGTCAATTTTAAACGAGAAATAGTTATCTGATTTTTTAATCTGGCTCTCTCAGCCACTAAATCTTCGATAGTTTCTATTTTAGTCTTCATGATAAAATTTCTTAATGAATGAATTAATAATCGGTAATTTAATATATTTGTCTTTGATAATAAATACAATAATGCCCACTAATACATAAAATAATCCAACGCAGAAAAAACCTAAAGCTGGACTATTCAAACGCTCGCCGATTAACCAAGCTACAGACAAACTCATAAAAATCAATACGATTGTACCTATTATAACCATAATTAAGATACTCGTAAAGGACGAAATTGTGTCAGCGACTTTTGAGGATGCATTCAGTACACCCAAGTTCCACCGGGCTTCAAAATAATCCTTCACATTATCGAAAATGTCTTCGGCTTTATCTTTTATTTGGTCAATCGCTTCCATGCGTATAATTGGTTTTTAAAAAATACAATACAAGGCTTATTGTTTTCAGTTCAACTATTATTTTATTATTAAGGAAGCCTTTGCCGAGCAATGCTTTGCTCACAACTAAAGCTTCCTTAATGATTATCTCTTAAAATATTACATATTTGTTGAAACTTTTCCCTCTTCAGCATCTGCCACACGATCATATTCATCTTTTGCTTTATTTTTCCAAGATTTTGCTTTATTCTGAGCATCATCTGCAAATTGTTGAGCATTATCTTTACCTTTGTTAATGGCTACTAATAATTCGTCGGCCCATGAATTAGCATTTTGCTTAACTTTTTTTCTTAAATCAGCACCTTTTTCAGGAGCAAATAAAAAACCAATTGCGGCACCTGCGGCAGCGGCAAGGGCAATCCCAATGACAACATTTGATTTGTTAGACATAATAGTAAACGTTTATTGTGAAAAATCTAAATTTCTTGTGCAGTTGAAAGTAAAACAACTGTACCGCCTATATTTAGACACAATTTATATTATTTTCGGGGTGTAATTTACACAATCTGTGGATTTACGAAGGTAGGAGTTTGATGGAATTGGAGAGAATAAGCTGGAATGATTTTTTAATTTTGGGAATATGAAAATAATAAATCATTTAATTTGAGTGCTTTAAGGCTTGATTTATACCCTTAAAAGTTCATTCTTGTGGAAATGATAACGCTTAAACAGCTAATTACTATGCAAAGTATAGCACTAATTATAGATGATGAAAAAGATACATGCCTTCTTTTAAAACATTTTTTGAAGAGAAAAGGAATATTGTCGTATTATTCTCATACCCTCCAAGATGGTATTGGAAGGGTATCGGAACTAAAACCAAACTGGTTATTTTTAGACAATAATCTTCCAGATGGTTTTGGCATAGATAGAGTAGAAGAAATTAAAATGCTATCTCCAGATTCTAAGATAATTATGATTAGTGCTATGGGAAATTTGTTGGAAATGGCAAGCAGCGTTGGCGTTGATACTTTCATAGAAAAACCGCTTGATTCACTGAAAATAGAGAATTCATTAATTAGGTAATATATATTTCCATAAAAAAACCTACCAAATGCTGTGAGGTTTTTTTTATGGAAATATATTTAGGAGAATATGAATTTGAGTGATACATGATGACCTTTAAACCACCGAAACTTTTACCACCAAAGTCAATTCCTCAAATTCAACATCTTGACCGTCAGTTAATTCCGAAACAATTTCCAAAGAAACTGCTTGTACCTCTTGGCTGATAAAGTCGGCAAATACTTTGATGCCTTCCGTCACTTCTGGGTCTGAATCTACTAATTTGATACTGATTTTATCGGTAACATCAAAACCCGAATCTTTCCTTAAATTCTGAATACGATTTACAAAATCACGGGCAATTCCTTCTTGCTTCAATGCTGGAGTAATTGTAATATCCAACGCTACCGTAATTTCACTGTCTTTAGCTGATAAATAACCTGGCAAATCTTCTGTTAAAATTTCTACTTCGTTTGGTGTGATTAAGTAATTTGTAGCAGGAATTAAATATTCACCTACACTTTCCAAAATTGCAATATTTTCAGAAGTCATGGCTATAATTCCTTCGGCAACAGCTTTCATATCTTTTCCAAATTTTGGACCCAATGCCTTGAAATTTGGTTTCACTTTTTTCGATAAAACACCTGAAGCATCATCCAAATATTCAATGGCTTTGATGTTTACTTCAGTTTTGATTAAATCTTCAACTGAAGCAATTTGCTCACGAGTCTGTTCACTCAAAACTGGAATCAACACTTTGCTCAAGGGCTGACGAACTTTAATCCTATTGGTCTTACGGATAGAATGCACCAATGAACAAATCCGTTGAGCCAACTCCATTGAAGTTTCTAAATCAGCATTAATCCACGCCTCATTTACCTCAGAAAAGTCTGTCAAATGCACTGATTGAGCTTTTTCTGAAGTATAATCGGTCATATTTTTATACAACCAATCACCATAAAAAGGAGCAATTGGCGACATTAATTGAGCCACTGTTTTCAAACAAAAAGCCAAAGTCTCATAAGCTGATTGTTTATCATTGGTTAAATCTCCTTGCCAGAAACGTCTTCTGCCCAAACGTACATACCAGTTAGAAAGATGGTCACAAACAAAATCTTGAATAGCACGACCCGCTCTCGTTGGCTCGTAGGTTTCGTAAGATTCATCCACTTCTTTTATCAACGTTTGTAGTTTTGATAAAATCCATTTATC
>JACMRQ010000452.1 GCA_014376355.1 Arcicella sp.
TCAAAAACTTAATTGAGTTCACTTTGTTAGTGGCTATACTCTTGTTTCTTCTATCTTTTCTTTTGAGTCTTGTAACAGCCATTATGAACAGATTTTAAATTGAAGTGCAAAATTACGGATTTTTTCTTTTTCTACCAAATGAGTGTTTAATTAATAGATAATAATTAGTAGAGAATAATTGAATCAATATGATTTAAGTTATTGATTACTAAGTAGATAAGATTTAAAATTTACTTATTGAATTTAACTGTACAACTATAATAAAATCTAAATAGACGTAAAAAACTTTTACGTTTTGTAATTTTGTAGAGAATTTGAGGGAATTTCCAAAACTAACAACCCACAATTCACTCAATCACAAATAAAAATGAGCAAACCCAGTATTGTAAAAGGCACACGAGATTTTGGACCACAACAAATGGTTCGACGCAACTATATTTTTGGAACCATTCGTTCTGTTTATGAAAAATTTGGATTCCAACCCATTGAAACTCCTGCAATGGAAAATCTTTCAACCTTAATGGGAAAATATGGCGAAGAAGGTGACCAACTATTATTTAAAATTTTAAATTCTGGTAATTTTTCTGAGAAAATAGGACAATCTGATGTAGAAGAAGGCTATAAAAAATTGACGACAAAGATATCCGAAAAAGGTCTTAAATATGATTTAACCGTTCCTTTTGCCCGTTATGTCGTTATGAATCGTAGTGATTTAGCCATGCCTTTCAAGCGTTATCAAATTCAACCCGTTTGGCGGGGCGACCGTCCGCAAAAAGGAAGATACAGAGAATTTTACCAGTGCGATGCCGATGTTGTAGGTACTGATTCGCTGATATGTGAAGCTGAAATCGTGTTAATGATTCATGAAGTTATGAATGCTTTTGGTATTAATTTCTCCTTAAAAATTAATAATCGTAAAATTTTAACGGGACTTTCAGAAGCCATTGGAGCAATAGGGCAGGAGGGAAGCCTTGCCGTTGCGATTGATAAATTAGATAAAATCGGGAAAGAAAAAGTGTTAGAGGAATTAGCCGAGAAAGGTTTTTCGTCAGAATCATTGTCTAAACTTGACCCGATTTTTGAAATTTCAGGGACGAATCAAGCAAAGTTTGTGAAATTAGAAGAATTATTTGAAAATTCAGAAACGGGTAAACAAGGAATTAACGAATTAAAGCAAGTTTGGAATTATTTGTCTGCCTTTGGTTTATCGGAAGAAAATATTGAATTGGATATTACCCTTGCCCGTGGATTGTCGTATTACACAGGAGCAATTTTTGAAGTAAAAGCATTAGGCGTTCAGATTGGTTCAATTACAGGAGGCGGTCGTTATGATAATTTAACGGGTACTTTTGGTGCTCCTGGGTTGTCAGGCGTTGGAATTTCTTTTGGGGTAGATAGAATTTATGATGTGATGGAGGAATTGAATTTATTTCCTAATAATCAATCAGTTACAACCAAATTATTATTCTGTCATTTCGGAAAAGAAGAATTAAATTATGCCCTTCCTTTGCTTCAAATGGCACGATTAGCGGGTTTAAATTCAGAAGTTTATCCAGATGTCAGTAAAATTAAAAAGCAATTAGATTATGCTGATAGAAAACAAATTCCTTACGTTTGTATTATAGGTTCGGAGGAAATGAAGTCGGGGAAATTAACGCTTAAAAATATGATTTCGGGTGAGCAAGAAGCTTTGGGTTTTGAGGAGATTTTAAGTAAATTAGGATAACAAGAAAACAGTAAAAAGGCTGATTAGATTGTAAAATTTAACCAGCCTTTTTTGTTTTAAATTGCTTTATTTCTCTTATTTTTGGCCAATTGTTCAACCAATCTCAAAAAACTTAAAATGAAAAAGACTCTATTAAAGTTAATTTTCCTTCAACTTTTCGTTCTTCAATCCTATTCCCAAAATTCTCCCGAAGAATATAATTCCATCCAAAAATTTATTGAAAATACTGTACAAATTCCCTTCATGGCTCGTGTTTCCGATGTGCAAGGGGCTGTGCGTGTGCGTATTACAGTCGGAATTGATAGTTTTCCAGAGAAATATGAAGTTACTCAAAGCCTAAGACCTGACTGTGATTTAGAAGCGTTAAGAGTTGTGAAGTTGTTGAATATCAAAATGTTGAGAGAAACACTGGAAGGCAAAAAGAGGATATTGATTGAAGTGCCGTTCTTTAATCCTGAGAAAGTATTTTATGAAAACGGTTCTGTTTTAGATTATTATGATAAGGACCAAAAATCTACAAATATTGATGCTGATATTAGGTATGCACGAAGATATTCAGTAGATACGCTTACAGGAATTATAAAAAATAATGCTGAATATTTTGAATATAAAAAGAAAGAAACCGTTCGTGCTGGGTTTGCTTTTTTGAAAATTGATAGTACCGAAAAATACTCGCCAAACTTTCTTGAAAACCAAGCAGATTCGTTAAGAAAGTTTCGTTATTTAGCCGTTACTAACGCCGTATTTCCAAATATTTATTTTGATAAATTTGAAAATGGACAAATTGCTTCTAAGCACATTAGAAATAAAACTTTTTCGTACTACGCAAATGGGAGAATAGAAAATGAAAATGAGCTATTTGAGTCTGATAAAGAGAAAAAATATACTGATATTCATTGGTTTGCCAATGGTCAATTAGCTTATGTAAGAAATACAACTGTATTAAAACCTGAAAATTCAGAGCAATATATGGCAGTTTGGGATACCTTGGGTAAACAAATCGTGAAAGAAGGCAATGGATTTGATGAATATTATGAAGGAAATTTAAAGAATTTAATTACTCATGCTGGACAAATGAAAAATGGGGTTAAAGAAGGTAAATGGACAGGAAAAAATTCAAATGGAAATTTAGAATACATAGAAAGTTATGAAAATGGTAAGTGTTTAAAAGGCATCTCATATTTTGGAAAAGATTCTTTAACCTATATTTCTCCCAATGAAAATGCTGAATTTAAGACTGGTATGAGTGGATTTGAAAGTCATTTAATGGCAAATTTAAAATATCCATCAGCCGCCCAAAGAGCCAATATTAGCGGACAAGTTTATGTTCAATTTGTCGTATGTACTGATGGAACTTTGTGTGACTATAAAGTCCTAAGAGGGGTAGGATTTGGTTGCGATGAGGAAGCTGTTAGGGTAATAAAACTGTCGAGTGGAAAATGGGAACCAGCCATGCAACGAGGTAAACCTGTTAGGGAAAGATTTACAATTCCAATCAACTTTAAACTGAGATTATAAAACAAAAATGCTCCGATTTTTCGGAGCATTTTTGTTTTATAATCTCTATCAAACCTATGCAGTTCTCCAATTTTTATAAGTATTAATTAAACCATTAGTTGAAGAATCGTGTGAAGTAACTTCTTCATTTCCAGACAATTCTGGTAAAATCTGATTCGCTAATTGTTTTCCCAGTTCCACGCCCCATTGGTCAAAACTAAACACATTCCAGATAACACCTTGAACGAAAATTTTGTGTTCATACATCGCTACCAA
>JACMRQ010000453.1 GCA_014376355.1 Arcicella sp.
CAAATTGGATTAAGAAGCTTTTACGATACCTTCTTTTGCGAATACACAGGAAAAGATAAATATTTTTTAGTAGGTGCGTTTTGGGACACTTCCAGTCCACAAGACCAAACAGAACGTTTTGTTAGAGAAGGCATTTGGTTCAATGGATATGAAGATAAATTTTTAGACGAGGTAAATGCAGTACCAGTTGGAAGTAATATTGCAATAAAAGCAGCTTTTGTTCGGGAAAAGTCAAAATCTGTAATGACAATCAAAGCAAGAGGAATTGTTACAGAAAATCTTCAAGATGGGCAGACATTAAAAGTTGATTGGGAAGATGATTTTGCGCCATTTGAAGTAAATTTTGGTGGTTATATGAGAACGATTAAAGAAGTTATAAAATCAGAACATATAAAAGCAATTTGGTCACCAGAAGATGCAGATATAATAACTATGGATAAAAATAGTAAAGAAACAGAAAACGATATGAGAAACTTTCCTCTTAACCAAATTCTTTATGGACCACCTGGAACAGGAAAAACATTCAATAGTATAAATAGAGCTATTGAAATAATAAATCCAAACTTTGATTTAACACAAGAAAGAAGTCTAATCAAAAAGGAGTTTGACAGGTTGGTTACCGAAAATCAGATAGCGTTTACAACTTTTCATCAGAGTATGAGCTATGAAGATTTTATTGAAGGTATAAAACCACATACTAAAAATGAAAATGTTACTTATGCAATTGAAGATGGTATTTTTAAATCATTAGTAAAAAAGGCATTGATTGAATACATTGGAAAAGATACTGATGTCGATGAGGCAACTGAATTTGACACACTTTATAATGATTTTGTAAACAGTATTAAACCATTAGAAGGGAAACGCCAAGGAACTTTCACTACAAAAACAGGGGTTGAAATTATGCTTGTAGAAGCCAATGATGCTTCTATTTCAGTAAAGTATGTATGGAGTAATAATAATAAAAAGGAGGCCGAAGGACAACATATTTTTAGCGTTACTAAAGAAAAATTAAAAAAAGTATTGTTAGAAGGTATTGAACCATCTAAAATTAAAAATCTAAAGGCGGAATTGCATCCACTTATAGGTCATATACATTGTGAACTTTTTGCAGTATATAAAAATTTCTATGAATTTGTTATAGCCAACAAAGGTGAAATTGAAACCATTCATTTTGATTATGAAGAGCTTTCATTTGAAGAAGTTAGAGAACAATTTGATGTATTGACTAAAGAAGAAATTAGGGCAAAAAAAGTAAAACCGTATGTAATTATTATCGACGAAATCAATCGTGGTAATGTTTCTCAAATATTCGGAGAATTAATCACCTTAATTGAAGAAGACAAGCGTTTAGGAGAAGATGAAGCTCTGGAAGTGATGTTGCCTTACAGCAAAGAAAAATTCGGTGTGCCACCTAATTTATATATTGTGGGTACAATGAACACCGCCGACAGAAGTGTTGAAGCATTAGACACCGCATTGAGAAGACGATTTAGCTTTGAAGAAATCCAACCCAACTCCAGTTTAATAGCTACAGAAGGAAAATTAAAAGAAAGTCAAGGAATAGTTGATAATATAAACCTGCCAAGAGTTTTAGAAACAATTAACAACAGAATTGAGATATTAAGTAACAGAGATCATAAAATTGGACATTCATATTTTATGAAAGTAACGTCATTACTAGATTTAAAAGCGACATTCAAAAAAAATATTATTCCGTTACTCCAAGAGTATTTTTATAACGACCACGAAAAAATTGGTTGGGTTCTAGGAGAAGGATTTTTTGTACCACAAAAAGCAGACAAAAAAACAATCTTCACCGATTTTTTTAAACAGCAAAAACCTGAATTTGAAGTGACTTATCAATTAGCTGATATTGATACAATTGATATTAAAAAAGCGATGTTACAGTTGCTAGGCGATTTTAAAGAAGAACCGAAACCACTAGATAGTGAGAACTAAAAGAATACAAGTTTTTGAACACAAAATACTTTATTTTGATGAAGTATATAATGATGTGAAATTCGAAAAGCACCATTATATTGCCTTATCAAAGCTAAACGTATTACACAACGACAAGTATTTTGAAATTCGCCATAATGGTATAAAGTTTAATCAATTTGTTGGGGTAATTCAAGTCGATGGTCTAACAATAGAAATTCTTCCTAAAATCGATAACAACGATGCA
>JACMRQ010000454.1 GCA_014376355.1 Arcicella sp.
AGTTTTATATTTCTGGATTGGGTTTCTGATAAATAGGCAGTTCCGAAATAAATACAAAACAATTAAAATACTTATTTTTTAGCTTCAGCTAAAGGTATTGGCTGTCCGTATTGTTTTGGATAAACATCTTTTTGATATTTTTCCCAATCACC
Source organism: Arcicella sp. (assembly GCA_014376355.1). GTDB lineage: Bacteria > Bacteroidota > Bacteroidia > Cytophagales > Spirosomataceae > Arcicella. Next base: position 153 of record JACMRQ010000454.1, read on the forward strand.
TTTTTTGTAGTGATTATCACCAAAAAAAGTAATTACTTGATGAAATTGTTGAGCTTCCTGAAACCCTGGGACAGGCTGAATCATATTAAATTTTTCATCTAAATATACAATCGTTGGGAACGACATTTTTCCTTGTAGAAGTGCCACTCCTGCCTGATTATAGCCATTTTGCCAAATATATTTTTGCGTTCCAATGGTGATAGTATCTTTTATTTCAGCGTCTAATTTTACGGCATAAAACTTCTCGCTCACGTAACTTGCCACTTTATCATTCGGAAAGGTTCTTTGATCCATTACTTTGCACCAACCGCACCAACCCGTATAAACATCCACCATAATTTTACGGGGTTCTTTTTGAGTTGCAGCAAATGCTTGTTCAAGCGTCATCCATTGGATTTTTTGTCCAGCGTGTTCATTAATAGCTTGTGCTTTACTTAAGAATAATAGAGATGAAAGAATTAAAGTAAGTAATAGACTTTTCATTTAGATGAATGATTATGCCAACAAGCTCATTTTTAAGCAATTGCTGAGTGTTACAACGTATTTCCAGACAAAAATAATTCTTTTTACATTTGTTTGTATTTGATTATTCATATTTTGTGAAACAAAATTAATCTTAGCTTGTCAGAAGGAGAAATATTGAAACGAAAAATTCTCTAAAACGGTTAAACTCTTATCAAATCTGTTCCATTATGAATTTAAGACATCCCAAGAAAGATAAACTTGTTGAAGCTGAAGAAAATCGCCGTGATTTAGGTTTCGGAACGCAACTCCATAATTCCAATACTCGATTATTAAACCGTGATGGTAGTTTCAACGTTAAAAGAGAGGGTGTTAATTTTTGGAGTAGGCTAAATATTTTTAACCGTTTGATGGTGTGTTCATGGGGACGTTTTTTCATGTTAGTCATTTCTTTTTATTTAACCCTAAACTTTATTTTTGCAGGTATTTATGAATTTGTAGGAATTGAAAATCTACAAGGTGCCGACCTTTCTTCGCCTCAAAATAGATTTATGGATGCCTTCTTTTTCTCCTCGCAAACCCTCACAACGGTTGGTTACGGACGGATTGCACCCATTGGTTTTTGGGCAAGTTCTGTTGCGGCAGTTGAATCTTTAATGGGGTTATTAGTTTTTGCATTAGCTACCAGTTTGCTCTACGGACGGTTTTCTAAGCCAGTTGCTCATGTTTTATATTCTGATAAAGCCATTGTCGCCCCTTATTTAGATGTAACTGCTTTTATGTTTCGGGTAGTGAATGAAAGGGCAAATCAATTGATTGATTTACAAGTGGAAGTGGTAATGTCTGTTTTAGAAAAGCAAACGGATGGAAAGATCATTAGAAAATATTACGGATTAAAATTAGAACGTAATAAAGTGAATTTTTTTCCTACTAATTGGACAATTGTTCATGCCATTACCCAAGAAAGCCCGATGTTTGGATTAGGTAAAGAAGAGTTGGTAAAGGCTGATGCTGAGTTTTTGATTTTAATAAGAGCCACCGAAGATACTTTCAACCAGATTGTTCACTCACGGACCTCATACCATGCAAAGGAAATGGTTTTTGGGGCAAAATTCACCTCCATGGTTGATGATACTTTGGACTCAAGAACTCCAACTTTAGACTTAACAAAGCTGTCTGATTATCAAGAAGTTGTACTTGAAAGTGAGTATATTTCAGAGGTAAAAACGGTGAAAACTGAAGTTAATTAAGCTACATTTAAAAATTGTTTAATGAGAAAATAAATATTAAATTCGTAGCTACAATACACTCTCAGTTACCTAAATCATTAACCATTGCGACCAAATCCAATCCAAAAAGGTGACACCATAGGCTTATTAGCCTTAGCCTGCAAAGTGAATTTTGAAATTCTCAAACCTGCTATCGCATTGATGGAAAATATTTGGGGCTTAAAAATAGTTTTAGGCAAATCCCTCACAAGTGAATATCATCAGTTTGCGGGTACAGACGTTATGCGAGCTAATGATTTTCAAATGATGTTAGATAATCCCGAAATCAAAGCAATTTTCTCGGCAAGAGGAGGTTATGGTAGTTCTCGTTTATTGGATTCTATTGATTTTACCGTCTTTCAAAAACAGCCAAAATGGGTTATTGGATTTTCAGATATTACCGCCGTTCATTGCCACATTCATACCTTGAATATTGAAAGTTTACACGCCACGATGCCTAAAATATTTTTGCAAGAGGGAGGGGAGCAATCTTTGGAAAGTCTAAGAAAAATACTTTTTGGGGAGGAAACTAATTACAAAATTGAACCCCACAAATTGAACCGTTTAGGAGTAGGAGAGGGGCAGTTAATTGGTGGGAATTTAGCGATATTAATTCACGTAATTGGCTCAAAGTCGGACATTAACTACGAGGGAAAGATTTTATTTCTGGAAGATGTAAATGAATATCTCTATAACATCGACCGTATGATGATACAATTGAAGCGTAGCGGAAAATTACAAAACCTTGCAGGGTTAATTGTGGGTAGTTTTTCGGATTGTCAAGATAATGATGTTCCTTTTGGGAAGTCTGCTTATGAAATAATTGAAGAAGCTGTTGCAGACTACGATTTTCCTGTTTGCTACGGTTTTCCAGTTGGACATGAAGTGGATAATTGGGCAATGCCTCATGGACGTAGATTGAGTTTATTAGTGGAAGAATATAGAGTTTCCTTGAAGGAAAATTTAATTCATTGACTTCTTCCAATCTTTATATCCCTTTACGGCTAAAATAATCAAAAGTACATATAAAAGACTCGTTCCGTTGAGTCCTTTGTAGAGGTACATTCCTACGTAGAAAATATTTGCCCCAATCCATAAAAGCCAGTTTTCAAGATACTTACGAGCGGTCATCCATGTAGCAATGAGACTAATTGCTGTTAATCCTGCATCCAAATATGGCAAACTGGCTTCTAAATACTGACTGTGTAAATAGCCCGAAATAGTAGTAAATAGTCCTAAAAAAATTAGGCAAATTAGGGCTAATTGTAAGGAAATTTTACTCACTGGAAGCATTATTTTTTCCCCTTTACTAAACTTCCATTCATAAATACCGTATAAACTCAAAAGGATGAAAACGACTTGTAATTCCGCATCAGATTTTAGGTTTGATTGCCAGAAAATTACAGCATAAATTCCCGAAGATATTATCGCCCAAAACCATCCCCAAATGTTCTGACGAGTATTTAACCAAACGCAAATTAAGGAAGCAACAATGCCCAACACTTCGAGCCAACTTTGTTGTAAATATTCAATCATTTTTGTTCTTTTATTACTTTTTTCTCCAAAGCCTCAAAATACTTACAAAACCCTTTCAAGGCACATTCACCACATTTAGGTGTACGAGCAACACACACATAACGCCCATGCAAAATGAGCCAATGATGTGCCACGGCAACAGATTCTTTAGGAATATATTTGATTAATTCTTTCTCAACGGCAAAAGGAGTTTTTGCCGTTTTTGCCACTAATCCCATGCGGTGTGAAACCCTAAAAACGTGGGTATCAACTGCCATTGCAGGTTGATTATAAATGACAGAAACTATCACATTAGCCGTTTTTCTACCCACCCCTGGAAGAGTTTGTAGGTCTTCAATATTATTGGGAACTTCCGAATTATATTCACTCACCAACCGTTTTGCCATCCCGATTAAGTGTTTTGCTTTATTATTGGGATAAGAAACTGAACGGATATAATGAAAAACCTCTTCCAATTCCGCTTTTGCCAGTGATTCTGGGTCGGGGAAACGTTCAAAAAGTGGGGGCGTAACGATGTTCACTCGCTTGTCGGTGCATTGGGCGGATAAAGAAACTGCCACCAATAATTCATAGGGCGTTCGATAAGCTAATTCTGTTTCTGCAATCGGGAAATTTTCGGTAAAATATCCAATCAATTGTTTATAGCGGTCTTTTTTAAGCATTATTTTCAGTAAAAAGCATCTTCAAAATGCGTAATTTCAAAATCTTCTTCGGTTTTAAAAACGATTGAAACAATATCAAAACGAATTTGTTGTTGCCAATTAGTGCTATAAACAAAGTTTCCTGCGGCTTTGGTTACGAGTTTTACTTTGTTTTTGGTAACACTAATTTCAGGATTGCCAAATTTAGTGTTTGTTAATGATTTTACTTCCACGAACACGACAAAAATTCCTTTTTTCACAATTAAATCTATCTCGGCACGACCATATCGATAATTTCTGGCAATAATTTCATAGCCCTTTTCTTCCAAGAAAATACCCGCTAAGATTTCAGCTTTTTTGCCCGTTTCGAGATGTTTTGCCATTGATTTAATATTGGATGCGTCCAACGCTTCGGTTCAGTAGTTGATTTCCGTAAATGTAGATTGTACTTTTTAATCTTCAAAATAATAAGCTATTTTTAATGATGATTGTTTCTTTGACAAATTATTTTTGGTCTGACTATCATCTGATTAAAACTATAAACTCGGTGCGAATTCTACAGCCAAGGAAATGATTTATAAAATGCTAATCTATCCATATCAATACTTTTTTGAATTGATATGCAATTTATAATTTTTCCTTTGGAAAAGTATGTTAGATATTAATGATTAAGGGAATAGAATAATTTAGGTTTTCAATTCACGAATCTTCAAAAAAGAGGTCGTTGAAATTCAATCAACGACCTCTTTTTGATTAGTCCTTATGGTTTCATAATACTTCTCCTCAGTTAGCTGACGCATTTTGGCTGTTTAGGAGACGCAGCCACTGGACAGAGTCATTCTACTGACCAAGGAAACAGGGGAGAATGTAATTCAAAAAGAAAAATTAGCATTCAAAATGAGCTGGCGAGGTCTAATCCTAAATGTTGATAAAAAATAACTATTTTCTGAAAAATTGAAAGAGCGAAATGATGATTCATCGGTGATATTTTGAAGATTTACCCCAATTTGCCAACTACTATTTTTGAACTTATACCTCGTTGAAGCATCCATGAATACATAACTTTGGGTCGTGTTTTTCTCATCGGTAATCTGATTATTACTCACTTCAAAACCAAATGTTAATAATTTATTTGGATTAACATTTATTTTAAAAAGTAAATCCATTTGCTTGAATCTATTGTCAGTATTTCCATCAATTCGTTCAATAATATTTTTATTTTGACTAAACTTTACTTCAAATTGTGTTTGAACCCAGCTTTTAGGAGATGTGGTGACATTGCAAATTAAAGTCTGAGATTGATTTTTGATTAAGGCAATTTGATTATTAGTCAATAAACGATTTAGTAATTTGTTCTCGTTTGTTCCATTCAACGTAATTTTAGTTTTGATGCCGTACCAATATTTACTGATTTGGGCAAATGCGATTATACTTTCGGTCTTATTATTGAAAGATATATTTGTCTGCTTGATATAAATCCCTTCACTGTTTTGCCCTTTCAAAAGATTAAGATTACTTTTTTGCCAACCTATTCCAATTCTTCCCAGCCAAAAATGAATCATATCCCTAAATATCATATCCCAATTGGCTGTATGTTTCTGAATATTCGGAAGTACGCCAGTATTTTGAGTCAGGGTTCGATAGTCGTTTAGTAGATATCCTGTATAAACTTCATTTATTTCTGGAATATAATTAGAAAAATCATAATGAATATTTGTATTCCATTGGGAAGAAAAAATATAAGTAGTAGAAATTTTAGGTTCAAAAAAGAATTGTTCTTTCTGAGGATTCTGCCAATATAAAAAACTGATGGGTAATTTAACTTCTAATTTGATAGTTTCTTTTGAAAGAGAATATCCCAATTCTCCGTATAACTTGGTGTAATTAATCTTCTGATTTTGAACGAGTAATGTACTATCCTCTGTCAGAGTTTTAGCTCCAAAACCATTAAGTTTTGAATAAAGTTTTTGAGTAGAATAAGTTACGCCTAATTTTATATTTAGCCCTAATTTTTTATGAGTCATAAAACTGATGTAAGCATCAAATAACCCCTTTTCGGTGGTGATAGTTTGCTCAATGATTGATTTGTCGTTACTGATTGACAATGCTTGCGGAGCTTTAATAAAATAACCCCAAGCCTTAAATTCAACAACATTATTGTTTGAGGTCTTTTTTAATAATTTGAAATCATTAGATAACCAATGTGTGTCAAAAGGATTATTTTGTAATAATGTCTGGCTGAGATTATTACTTTGGTTAATAAGAAATCCATCCGAATATTTCCAGCTATTTTTAACACTTAATTTATTACTGAAATAATATTTTGGCTGATTACTCACAAGTGATAAAGTCCCTTCTAATTGGTTGAGTTGGGAGGAATTATTTTTCTTTTCTGAAACCACAAGCGTATCTTTTCCTAAAAAATATCGACTTTCAATTTGTCCTTGATTATTCTGTTTATCATTCAAATATTCAATATTAAGCACTAAATCATACTTTTTACCAATGCCCCAAAGGTGTTTGGAGGTTATGAAGTGGCTTTGGTTAAAAGTCAAATATTTTTGCTGAATTGGTGGACGATTTAGTTCAGCAACAGACGTAATCGGTTGTGTATTTTTAAGATAAGCTAACTGTGAACTTGAATTAATTAATTGTTCAATATTTAGTTCTTTCGTATCGGGTAATAAATCAGTACCAATGTTATTATGCTTAAAAATACTGAATGATTGATTTTGGGGGGTGATTCGGGCGAGGTTGAGTAGATTGTCGTATAACAAATCATTAGTGTTCAGCCCAATCCCCAGTTGAGTATTTTTGAGCCATTGGGCTTTGGCGGATTCTTTAAACACTATGTTCAAACCCGCTTTTTGTGAATAAACTAAATCTCTGAGAAGGTTGATTGGCTGATGATTTTCAAGGATTTCGACTCTTTCCACATCTTGCCAACGGAAATTATCATTAGCAATTTTATATTTACCCTCAAACAAATCTTTGCCCTCAGTGTAATACTTATTGATGGGTTCACCATTGTATTTAATTACCCCATTTTCACCCAATTCAATGCCAGGAAGTTTCTTGAGAACATCGCCTAAGTTTCGGTCTGTGTTACTACCAAATTGCTTAATATCATAAGAAATTGTGTCGTGACTGATACGCACGGGAGGGGTTTTTACAATCACTTCTCTGAGTTCGATTGCTTGCGGAGAAAGAATAAAGTCTTGAACTAAATCCGTTTTTTTGATGAATCTTTCCTCCGTTGCAAATCCCATAGAAGCTACTACAAGTTTAATGGAATCAGATATAAAGGTTCTATTGAATTGAAATTGCCCTTTTGAATTTGTAATAGCAAAAGACTGAATAATATTCTCTTGGGGCTTGTACGCCCTAATACTTACACCTTGGAGGGGATGATTTTGGGAATCAGTAATACGACCAGATAAAAACTGCGAAAAACCTGAAAAATGTAATAATGTTGATAAAAATGCTACAATCCCTATTTTATTCATTCAACTTATTATTTTTCAGTAAGTTCCATTGGGTTATATGGGCGTTTTCGTAGACTTGCTGGGAGGGAATCAGGAGTAAAGCTACTTCTTCCATTATTCATAAAGGGCATTGGGTCTTCCAAGAAGAGTTTATTCGCTTTCAGAAATTCTTCTCTGGTTACTTTTTGACCTTTACCATCCAATATTTCTAAATCAAAATTCACTTTTTCAACACCTTTACACTCAAGGATAAAATGCCCTTTACTTTCTGTTACTTTTAAGATAAGACCTGGCAAACCAGTAAACTTCCACGGTCCTTCACTAACATTAATTTCAGGCGTGAACCATACTTCGTAGTTACGCCCTCTAAATTGACATGTTGCTTTTTGACACGAATAATTGAGAATATGTATCGTATCTGATTGAATCTTCCAATCAATTACAGGAATTGGTTCTTGTACAGTATAACTAAACATACCCAAGTTTTCAGTTGAAATAAGTTGTTTAGATGTGTAGTTTTTAAATATTACTCTTTCTTTTCCTCTTTTATTTTTAGGGGTACTTAAATTTCTAAAATCAATGCTCCCAGTTTGTTTAGCCTGTTCCTCTATTTTTTTAATTGTTTCATCATTGCTAATACTATAAAATCTACTTACTTTTTTGCCAATTTCCAATCCCATAACATCATAATTAAATTGTTGTCTATTGTTAGAATCTGGAATAGATGTTTCAGTATATTTGCAAAGTAAGAATGCTTTATCATTTATACTTTGAGAAAATATGCTTTCGATGTTAAAAATCATCATAAATAAAAAAACGCAACGCAATAATTTAAGATTTTTCATGATATTTTATAAGTTTGACTTTATAAAATATCAGCTTGATTTAGTCTATCAAACTGATATTTTGACAATTTAATTTAGCATCCACAATAGACATCATCAGCTTCTAATACCGCTGAAATAACAGCAGAGATACTTGGTCCACAAGCAACCCCAGATATACCACATGATAAAGTAACATTACAACAAAAAGTTATTGCCTTTTTTGTTTCTTTTTTCGTTACAGAAGCCATTTTTACTTTGTGATATGTTTCGGAATGTTTAATAGATTTTACATTAGCCATCATACCAAATGATAATAATGTAGCTAAAACTGTAGTGAAAATTGCTTTCTTTTTCATACTTTTGTTAAGTTTTAATTGTGAAAAGATTAAGACTCACAAACCTCATCAGGTCTTCAAACTACGGTGGGGTTTACTTGTTTCAAAGGTAATGAGTTTACATTGACATTGTCAATCAGTAGTGGTACTGAAATTTTCTAAGTAGGACTACTTAAAT
>JACMRQ010000455.1 GCA_014376355.1 Arcicella sp.
CGTTCCGTTAATTGCTGCTCATGCGTACTTTGTTAGATTTTGAAAAACCGATTGTTGCTCTCGAAACCAAATTGGCGGAGATGAAAAAGTTAGCAATCGACAATAATGTTGATGTTTCCTTGGCGGTTTCGCAATTGGAAACTGGTATTGAAGAACTCAAAAAAGAGACTTTCACAAACCTTACTCGTTGGCAAAGAGTCCAACTTTCTCGTCATCCAGAACGCCCATATACCCTTGATTATATCGAACAAATGTGCGATGAATTCATTGAAATTTATGGAGACAGAACTGTGGGAGACGACAAAGCAATGGTGGGAGGTTTCGGTAAAATTGGCGACCAAACCGTGATGTTTATTGGTCAGCAAAAAGGCCGAAATACTAAACAACGTCAATTTAGAAACTTTGGAATGCCAAATCCTGAAGGATACCGAAAAGCCCTCAGATTGATGAAAATGGCCGAGAAATTTGGTAAACCAATCGTCACATTGATTGATACACCTGGTGCATTTCCAGGTTTAGAAGCTGAAGAACGTGGTCAGGGAGAAGCAATTGCTCGTAATATCCGTGACATGTTTATGTTGAAAGTGCCTGTAATTTGTATTATTATTGGGGAAGGTGCGTCAGGTGGAGCTTTAGGAATTGCCATTGGTGACCGAGTTTTGATGTTAGAAAATTCTTGGTATTCAGTAATTTCTCCAGAAAACTGTTCTACTATTCTTTGGAGAACTTGGGATTTTAAAGAACAAGCAGCCGAAGCACTAAAGTTAACTGCTACTGATATGAGAGGCAATGGTTTAGTGGACGGAATCATTCCAGAACCATTAGGAGGTGCTCATTTGAACCAATCGTTAGCTATAGCAACTGTTAAAAATGTAATTATTGAAACAATAAGTGAATTACAAAAACTTACTCCTTCCCAAAGAATCAACCAACGAATTGATAAATTTAGTGGAATGGGTGTTTATAATTGACACGATAAAATTACAGAACACGGATTAAATTAATTGGGCAGGAATGATAAACCTTATCTGTGTTCAATGGGTTTAATCCCTGTTCTATTTTAAGTAAATCATCAACAATAATGAAATTTAAAACTGAGATAATCCAAATTACTCTTTTTATAGTAACCGTAATCACCACCACTTTAGCAGGTGCAGAAGCCATGAATGGGAAGTTTTTTTTCTTAGTTCCAGAGGCTTATACACTTCATTTTCCTGCTGATTTTTGGCAAGGTTTTCAATTCTCAATTCCATTTTTAGCTATACTAACTTGCCATGAATTTGGTCACTATTTCACGGCGAGATATTACAAAATTAAGGTTTCTTTACCCTATTATATTCCGATGTGGTTGAGTGCTTTTTCAAGTCTGAGTTTCGGAACAATGGGTGCAGTTATTCGAATTATTGGACGTACACGCTCACGCAAGGAATATTTTGATATTGGCATCGCTGGACCACTGGCTGGATTTGTCGTTTCCTTAGGAGTTTTATATTATGGATTCACTCACCTTCCACCACTGGAATACATCTTCAAAATTCACCCTGAATATGCAAAATTTGGAGTAAATTATCCTTGGGAGGTAATGAAAGTTACTAAGTTTATGGACGGACAAATCGTTTTGGGCGATAATCTACTATTCAAATTCTTTAAAACATACATTGCTGACCCAAAATTATTACCCCCAAATTTCGAAATAATGCACTATCCCATCGTTTGGGCGGGATATATTTCCTTATTTTTTACTGCCTTAAATCTTATTCCAATTGGACAATTAGACGGTGGACATATTTTGTACGGATTAATTGGTAAAAAAACTTTTAATGTCATCTCACCGATAATCTTTGTTGGTTTTGCCCTTTTTGCGGGTTACGGACTTTTTACTATCAATGACATTAAAAACTTTGGAACGATTGGACAATATAAAGATGAATCAGACTTTTTTACGTGGCTGTTTATCTATATTTTCTTCCTAAGAATCTGTTTTTCAAGGGTTTCCGATAACCAGATGACCGCTTGGGTTTTGAGTTTAAGCGTTGTTTTAACTCAGTTTTTATTAAGTTATGTCCCCCAAATTTCTACTTTACATGGTTTTTCTGGCTTTTTGCCTTTCATTTTATTATTAGGAAGATTCTTAGGAATTTATCACCCCGAAGTAGAAATTGATGAACCTTTAAATTTGAAACGTAAACTTTTAGGCTGGTTTACACTCCTTGTTTTTATCTTATGCTTTACGCCTTACCCTTTCATGCAAATCGACTTTTCGGCTAAATAATTTGATATTTGTTAAGGAAATAATTACGTTTATGTAAATTGCTTTTTTAGCAAATAAATTGAGAATGAAACCCTACATTATAAGGCACCCGAAAACCAGTCTCAAAGCTCAGAACAGGCTTTTATTATATTGCCTTAGAAGCACAAATTCCCATCATTATGGTTCTTTTTGATTATCCAAATAAAATATCTCTTGTCCGAGAACCCTATTATTTGTCAGGAAATGTGAATGAAGATTTAAAAGAAATTGCCAATTATTACAACCAATTTGAAGGTGTAAAAAAAGATTGGATTAAAAGTTATCTACTTGAAGAAGCGTAAAAAATAAGGGTACGAAATAATCAACTATTTCGTACCCTTATTTTTCCTTACTTCTTTCACCATTAACATACCTGCACGTTCAGAAGCTCCTTTTTCACCTAAAATATTGCTAATTTCTGCGTATCCATCCAACTGACTTTGCCTCGTAGATTGATTAATAGTTATTTTTGTCAATTCATCCGTCAGATTTTCTTTCGTTAAATCATACTGCAATAATTCCTTCACGACCTCCCGCCCCGCAATCAGATTTACTAAGGAGACAAAAGGTACTCGAATCACTCGTTTATATACCTGATATGCTGCCCAACCTCCACGATAACAAACCACTTGCGGAACGTTAAAAAGGGCAGTTTCGAGCGTTGCAGTTCCCGAAGTTACTAAAGCTGCATCCGCCACGGATAGCAAATTATAAGCATCATCAACTACCAATTTTACTGGAAAAATAGATTGCCAACGAGCGTATAATTCCTTAGGAAGATTAGAAACTGTTCCGATAACAAACTGATAGTCAGGGAATTCATAGACTTGCGACAACATCAACGACAACATCGAATCCACTTCCTGTTTGCGACTTCCTGGCAACAAAGCAATGATTGGTTTTTGTCCGAGACGAGCATCTTTTCTGAAATTTGGATTTGGTATAAAATCGGCAATGGCATCAAAAAGTGGATTGCCAACGTACTCAACTTCATAATCATACTTCTTAAAAAAGTCCTTCTCAAACGGAAAAATGACGAACATTTTATCAACAAAACGCTTGATATTTAAGGCTCTTGATTGATTCCAAGCCCAAACTTTAGGCGAAATATAATAGAAATTTTTGAAGCCATTAAGTTTTGCAAACTTGGCAACTCGCATATTAAAACCAGAATAATCAATCAAAATGACAACATCAGGTTGAAAGTTTTTAAGGTCTTTCTTGCAGAATGAAAGGAAACCAAGAATAGCCGGCAGATTCTTTACTACCTCGAAAAAACCCATAAAAGCCAAATCACGATAATGTTTAACTATCTCAGCACCAGCTTCTTGCATCATATCACCACCCCACGCACGTATTTGTGCCTCGGGGTCATGTTTACGAATTCCTTTTATCAGATTCGAGCCATGCAAATCTCCAGAACGTTCTCCTGCGATGATATAATATTTCATATGTGGTGTGTAGTACTTTTAGAACACGGATTTAACACGGATTTATAATTTATGATACTTAAACAAGGATTGTATAAGGCACTACAAATGGTGAAATTTTCTTAAATTCAATTATAAATCCGTGTCTAATCCGTGTGCAATAATCTATTCCCCAAAGTATTCTACAAAATTCTTCTGTGTTTCAAATAATTGAAGACTATGCAATTTGGCGGTTTTTGAGGCTTCTGCAACATGTAAAGCCAGAATTTTCCAGATTTCCATCACAAAAATCTCACAACTTGCCATTTTACCTTGCATAAAATCAACATCAAGATTAAGATTTTTATGATCAACCTTTTCAATGATTTCTTGCTTAATAATATCCCCTAAAACTTTAAGGTCGATTACAAAACCAGTATCAGGGTCTGGATTTCCTTTCACCGTAACGATGAGTTCAAAATTATGTCCGTGCCAATTAATATTGGAGCAAGGTCCAAAAACTTCCTGATTTTTTTCCTCAGTCCAGTTTGGATTATATAGCCTATGAGCGGCATTGAAGTGTTCTTTACGACTTACGTAAACCATTGTTTTCAGTGTTTAAAAGTGGAGGATTTGTTGGGAAAACATTAGCAACAAATCCCATAAAAATTGAATTTAATCAGTAATTCTTAAACTTTGCAAATTTCTCTCACAAAATTACAATGATTTCAATTCTCAAAAAAATAATATATTCATCTTTAGCATAAA
>JACMRQ010000456.1 GCA_014376355.1 Arcicella sp.
CTCGTATTCACGTAACAAATTTGAAGAAACAAGGAATGTTAGGTTTGACTTTTGCTAACGTAGCAGACTACGACAAAATTCAAGAGAATGATTCAATTGACATTAAAGGTTTGGCAAGTTTCGCTCCAAATGTACCTTTGACAATTGTTTTGAATCACGCTGACGGAACTTCGGAAGAAATTTTAGCAAATCATACTTATAATGAACAACAAGTTGAATGGTTTAAAGCGGGTGGTGCTTTAAATATTATTCGTGCGAATGTTGCGAAATAAATAGTAAAATTCTAATAAAAATCCTTATAAGTTTAAAGACTTGTAGGGATTTTTTTATCTAAGCGATCAACCAATTCTTTTACATATTGAATCGTAAAATCAATTTCTGCTTCAGTTGTGTATCTTCCTAAACTAAAACGGATAGAAGCATAAGCCATATCATTATTTAAACCAATGGATTTCAATACATAAGAAGGTTCAATAGTGGCAGAAGTACAGGCAGAACCACTTGAAACAGCAATATCTCTGAATGACATTAAAAGGGTTTCACCATCAACTCCTCCGAATGAGATATTAGTTAAATTGGGTAAACGGTTGATAATATTCCCATTAACTTTTACATCGGAAATATAATTCAAAATTCCATTTTCTAATCTATCTCTCAGAATTTCAAGGCATTGATTATCAGTAGTTAATTCCTTTTTTGCTAATTCACACGCCTCTCCTAAACCCACAATTCCAGGAACATTCAACGTTCCAGACCGAAACCCTCTTTCGTGTTTTCCTCCGTCCAGTTGAGCAATTAATTTACTTGCTGGTGAATTTTTTCTGATGAATAAAGCTCCAATTCCTTTGGGAGCATATAATTTATGCCCTGACAAACTCAACAAATCAATGTTATCCTTTTGGACATCAATCTCAAGTTTTCCAATAGCTTGTGTTGCATCTGTATGAAAAAGAATATTATGTTCTCGAGCCAATTCTCCAATATTTTTTATCGGTTGAATAGTCCCGATTTCATTATTGGCATACATCACCGAAATTAAAAAAGTATCGGGTCTAAGGGCATTTTTTATTTGTTCAATCGTAATTAAACCCGTGCTATCGGTTTGTAAATAAGTAACTTCTACTCCCAATTTTTCAAGGTGCTTGCAGACATCTAAAACCGCTTTGTGTTCGGTTTGAACCGTAATAATATGCCTTTTATTGGGATAGTTAATTTCAAATAATCCCTTGATTGCCAGATTATTAGATTCGGTTGCTCCACTGGTAAAAACGATTTCTTTTGATTCAGCATTGATTAAATTTGCTACTTGTTCACGGGCATTTTCAACAGATTCTTGGGCAGTCCAGCCAAATAGGTGAGAACGAGAAGCTGAATTTCCAAAATTTTCCGAGAAGAAAGGTAGCATCTTTTCTAATACGCCTTTATCAACGGGCGTTGTGGCATTATAATCAAGGTAAATTGGAAGTTTCATAGATTACTGTATCAAGTTTAGAAATCAAATTTTTATCGAATATTTTTTATTATCAATCAAGCTACATTAAAACAAAAAAAGTGGAGTAAACGTTTGTTCACCCCACTTAAAAATATCAACTATATAAACAATATTATTTTCCATCGAAGAAACCTCCGAGAAGACTACCCAAACCGCCTCCAGCTTGTTGTTGTCCGCCATTGCCCATAAATTTACCAGCAATGTTCATAATGTCATTCATGTCCACTTTTCCATCAGACATAACACCCATAATATCAGACATATTGAATGAAGAATCTTGTGGGTCATTTGTTTTAGAAATCATTGAACCCATAACGTTTGGTAACACTTGTGAAACAATCCCAGTGGCAGCACCATTACCTAATCCAAATTTAGTCATCAATCCGCTAATTGCTTGTTGTGCAATTCCCGCAACGATTGGATTTGACATTAATCCTCCACTTGATGTACCCGACTGGCCGCCAAGAAGTCCAGCTAATCCAGCCATGCCTCCTTGTCCGTTTTGAGCCTGTTGTTGCATTCCACTGGTAATTGCTCCCAGAATAGTTTGCATCGCATCATTATTGTGTTCATTAGGAATGGCGGGGTTATTAACGATTGCGTCTTGCGAATGGTCTTTAATTAGACCCATCAGTTGTTCTAACATGGTTATTTTTTTTAATGTTATTATTTTTCAAAATTTATTACAATTATATATATACTTTTTCTAATTTCAAGAATAATTTTAACGTTTATTTCAAATTGCGTGCTTATGACTACTAAAATTCCTTCTGAGTCACAACCTAAAGAAGAAATTTCTTTAGAAAATTACATAAATTCATTAATATTCGATTTATTGTATCCCTCCGAATCAGATGAGAAAATAGCATATTTTGAAATGCAATTTTCCACCTCAGAAAATATATCTTTGGCAAATTTTAGGATGTTTAATGGAATACGTCCAGAAGCGATAATTCAAGAAATTGACTTTGAAAAATTCTTTGCACCCCTTGTCAAAATAGAAGATTGGTTTGGAGAAAGTGAAAAAAAATGGGCGGAGGAAAGCATGAAGTTAAAACAAATTTTATCGGAAAAATTAAAAGACATTCGCATTCTAAAAGTGGGTGAGATAGAAATTGATGTTTATCTTTTCGGGAAAGCAGAGGAAAACAAATGGGCAGGACTAAAAACAAAAGTCGTTGAAACATGAGGTGTGGACAAAAAAAGAGCGATTCAATTTGAACCGCTCTAAATTTCTATTTTACTAATGCTGTAACTGCTTTGAACGCCTCTGGGTTGTTCATCGCTAAGTCAGCTAATACTTTTCTATTTAATTCAATTCCTTTTGCATGAACTTTACCCATAAATACTGAGTAAGACATTCCTTCCTGACGTGCGGCAGCATTAATACGCTGAATCCACAATGAACGGAAGTCTCTTTTCTTAACCTTACGGTCACGGTATGCATATTGAAGACCTTTTTCAATCTTATTTTTTGCTACTGTCCAAACGTTTTTACCTCTTCCGTAAAAACCTTTAGCTAATTTGAGTATTTTTTTACGTCTTGCTCTGGACGCTACGTGATTGACACTACGTGGCATAATTTTGTTTGTTTTTTGAAATTTGGCGGTAAATTTTTACACTTAATGAGCCAATTTTCTGGTTGAACAATAACTAAA
>JACMRQ010000457.1 GCA_014376355.1 Arcicella sp.
CCTTGGAATCCTAACCGATTGGAGCAACGAATGGGACGAATCCATCGTTATGGTCAAAAACAAGATGTATTGGTTTTCAATATGGTGGCAAATAATACCAAAGAAGGAAAAGTCTTGGAACGCTTGCTCACAAAACTCGATATTATTCGGGAAGGAATTGGAGACGACCGCGTTTATGATGTAATTCAGGATGTATTAGAAAATGTAAAATTAGATCATATCATTGATTCTGTTTTTAATGGAAAAGAAACTGATTTAGATATATTTTTGGCTCAAGATGATGAAACCCTCAAGTTAAAATTTGCTGAAAAAATAAAAGAACAAAAGGAGAAATTAGCACATAGCACAATTGATTTTAAAGAAGCTAGAATACTCAAAGAAAACTCGGATGAAAAGCGATTACAACCCATTTATATTCGCTTATTCTTTGAAAAAGCATTCCTGAAATTAGGCGGAAAATTTACTGAACTTCGAAATTTTATTTATCAAATTGATACATTACCTGAAAGTGTAACCCAAACTTTAAGAGAAGATTTCAACATATTTCCACAAAACATCAAGAAAATAAAATTCTGTTTTGACAAACAAATTTTTCTGGAATACCAAGCGTTGGGTGATTTAGGAACAGTCCACTATATCAATCCAGGCAATCCGGTTTTTGATAGTTTGGTAAAAGTGGTTCGCAATACCTATCGCGAAGATATGTTGAAAGGAACGATACTAATCTCACCAGATGATAAAGAACCTTATTTTGCATTCTTTGTCAAATCTCAAATTATAGATAACAGACCTACTAAAGTGGATGACAGTATTGTTGATGAACGTTTATTAATGGTCTATCAATTAGAGGACAAGCAATTCCGGTTGACTTCTCCGGCCAAGTTCATTGATTTACATCCTCCTACAGAATTCACAAAACCCATTACACCTCCAGAAGTGGTAGAAGCTGATGCCGTAATAGAATGGAGTTTCGAAAACATCACTATGCATCAATTAACGGATACTGAAAATCACGTTCAAAAAGACACCTCGGACAGGAAAGGTTATTTAGAAACTTCTTTTACCCACGTCATTATGGATTTACAATCTGAAATACAAGACTTGCAAACCAAAGTCCTTTTGGGTGATTCCAAAGTGAATGAGAAACTCACCAAAAAACTGGAGCGCGTGAATGAGCTGATTCAAAAAAAGCAACTTCGTTTAGAACAATTAGACTTAATGTGTCAATTAAGCCCTAAAGCACCTGAAATATTGGGATGTGCTTATGTGATACCGCTTACACAAGTAGAATACCAAGGGCATTATGGAATGAGCCGTGACGATGAAGCCGAAGCAATAGCGATGAAAACAGTGATGGATTATGAGATTAGCCAAAACTGGAAACCTGAAGATGTATCTGCTAATAACGAAGGCTATGACATTCGAAGCATTAGTCCTGTTGAAATTAAACGATACATTGAAGTTAAAGGACGAAGTGGTATTGACGGCAGCGTGATGTTATCAGAAAACGAAATGAACCGTTTGGCACAATTAGGCGATGCAGCTTGGTTATATATCGCGGTGAGCTGTAAAAGCACGCCCGAGTTATTCCGCATACAAAACCCAGCCAAACAACTCAACTTCCAACAAAAGACTAAAGGAATACAATACTTTCTGCCAATGGAAGAATGGAAAAACAAATTAATTGAATAAAATCTTTGCGATAAGTACCAAAAAACGGTACCTTTCGCAAAAAGATACTTTCAAATGAGTGAGATAGTTGACATAAATATTCAAACTTGGATTGAGAAATTACAAGCGGTAGGCAAAAATGCTTTTGCTTTGGAATTACTTGAAAAAGAATTACCAAGTTATACCGCTATTGGAGTAAAAAGAGCATTATCGCGACTAACTTCAAAAGGAACAATTATCTCCATTATCAAAGGATATTACCTGATAATTCCTCCACAATACCAATCCAAAGGAATCCTGCCTCCCTATTTGTATGTGGATGGCTTAATGAAATACCTAAACAGAGCGTACTATGTAGGTTTGCTTAATGCTGCCGCTTTTCACGGCGCAGCACACCAACAACCACAGGAGTTTTTTGTTTTTACCATAATGCCTGCAATGCGGCCTACCAGTAAAAAAGGACAAAAAATAAATTACATCAGTATATCCGAAATCAATCCACAATTCTTGGTGGACATTAAAACTGAAATGGGTTATTTAAAAGTATCAAATCCTTTACTTACCGCTACAGACCTAATACAATTTGAAAAGAAAATTGGCGGTCTCAACAGAGCGACTACCATACTCGAGGAATTGTCCGCGAAGATCAGTCCGGAACAAATAAATACCGCAATAATAAATCACGTACCGGTTTCTACTTGGCAACGTTTAGGATATATATGGGAAAAAGTACTGGAACAAGAAACCCTCGCAGATGATTTATTCCAAAAATTAGCTGAACATCAAAAAAATTTATTCCGAATTCCATTAAAAGCTTCCGGAACGAAAAACAAGCTACCGACAGACAACCGTTGGAAAATAATCATAAACACAACTATAGAAACCGATTTTTAAAATAAATCAGCGTGATTCCACAAGCATACATAACCGAATGGTCTAATACCGTGCCTTGGCAAACCAACGAACAAGTAGAACAAGACCTGGTCATTTGTCGTGCATTAGTAGCCCTTTTTCAAGACGACTTTTTAGCCGAAAATTTAGCTTTTCGTGGCGGAACGGCATTACATAAATTATACCTGCAACCGCAACCACGCTATTCTGAAGACATCGATTTGGTGCAAATTACAACCGTTCCATTTGGTCCAATTATTAATAAAATAAGAGAACAATTGGCTTTTTTGGGAGACCCAAAAGTAAAAATAAAAGCAAACAACAATACCTTGGTCTATCGTTTTGAATCCGAGTTTGCACCAGTGCAAACCTTAAGTTTAAAAGTAGAAACCAATTGTCGAGAACATTTTGCGGTATTAGGATATCAAAAATTCCCGTTCGAAGTAAACTCCTCTTGGTTTCAGGGAAAATGCGAAATCACAACCTACGAATTTGAAGAATTATTGGGTACTAAACTCCGTGCTTTATACCAACGACGAAAAGGCAGGGATTTATACGATATGTACAAAGCAATAACAGTACATCCCAATTTAGATAC
>JACMRQ010000458.1 GCA_014376355.1 Arcicella sp.
TAAGTCCAAAAGATGTTTTTGCATACCGCCCGATTCAAACTGAAACGTAGCATTTGTTTCGCCTCTTTGGTATAATTCGTAAGTCTTTTTATCGTCTAATGGAATGTTATCGATGTCAATTTCAACGCCATGATTTTGCTTTATCAATCTCAATGCCTCCTTCAAAATCGAAAGGGTTTTTAAACCCAAAAAATCCATTTTGATTACGCCCGCATCTTCAATTATATTGCCACCAAATTGAGTAATTAATAGATTTACTTCTTTGGAAGTATAAACTGGCAAAATCTCCGTTAAATCTTTGGGAGCAATAATAATTCCAGCGGCATGAATACCAGTTCCACGCACCGAACCCTCTAAAATTAGGGCTTCTTCCAAAACTTTTGACCGCAAAGAACCTTCTCTGCGAATTTCACGGAGTTTTCTGATATTATCCAAATCCTCGGCTTGAAATGATTCTTTTTCAGATAATGAATTTGCTCCTGTCATGGGGGCATTCATAACCCGATTTAAGTTCGTTCCAGGTTTATCAGGCACTAATTTTACTAACTCATTGGCTTCACTCAAATGTAACTCCATCACACGGGAAACGTCTTTAATCGACATTTTTGCCGCCATCGTGCCATACGTAACAATATGAGCAACCTGCTGTTTTCCGTATTTATTAACCACATAATCAATCACTTTCTGACGACCATCATCATCAAAATCCGTATCAATATCGGGCATTGATTTACGGTCAGGATTCAAGAAACGCTCGAAAAGTAATTTATATTTAATAGGGTCAATATTGGTAATTCCGATGCAAAACGCTACCGCTGAACCTGCGGCAGAACCACGACCAGGACCCACAAATACGCCCATATTTCGACCAGCATCTATAAAATCACTTACAATTAGAAAATATCCTGCAAACCCCATTGTTTTAATAACATGAAGTTCAAAATCAATGCGTTCTTTCACTTCAACCGAATCCCAATTATCACCGTAACGCTTTCTGGCACCTTCACGGGTAAGATGTTCGAGGTAATCATCTTGTGTAACAAAACCCGCAGGAATCACGAAATTGGGTAACATAATATCTTGCTTCAAACGCAAAGTGTCAATCTTACCGACAATCTCGTTGGTATTATCAATGGCCTCTGGAACGTGATTCCAGAGTTTGGTCATTTCCGAAGTATTTTTGAAATAAAATTGATCATTATAAAAGGCAAATCGCTTTCCTTTTGTCGATGAAGCAGGGTCATCATCAATATCTTTAAAAGTTGGTGTTGCCTGCTTTTCGCCCGTGTTGATACACAAGAGAATATCGTGAGCGTTTGAATCCTTTTGATCAAGATAATGTGAGTCATTCGAAGCGATAACTTTAACATTATATTTCTTAGCAAATTTCAGTAAAACCTCATTACAACGTAATTGGTCAGGAATTTCATGGTTTTGAACTTCCACGTAATAATCTTCTCCAAACACATCCAACCACCATTTGAATTCCTTTTCGGCTTCTTCTTCTCCATGTCTAAGAATGGCTTGTGGAACGGATGCACCCAAACAACAAGTGGTGGCAATTAGTCCTTTATGATACTTTAATACTAATTCTTTATCAATTCTTGGATATTTTCCATAAAGCCCTTCGATGTAACCCAATGAACACATTTTTACCAAATTAGCGTAACCTTCGGCATTTTTAGCGAGCATTAATTGGTGATAACGTTTATCTTTTTGTTCCTTCGTAAATTGGCGTTTGTGGCGGTCTTCCACCACATAAAATTCGCAACCAACAATTGGTTTTACGCCCTCATGTTTTTGAGCCTCCGCCACAAACTGAAACGCCCCAAACATGTTTCCGTGGTCGGTAATGGCGATTGCAGGCATATTATCGGCTTTCGCTTTGGCAAAAAGAGCAGGAATTTTTGAAGCTCCATCAAGGAGTGAATATTGCGTATGACAGTGTAAATGGGAAAATTGCATGGGGTAAGGATTATGTATATTTAGTACAAAGTAAACAAAAAAAGCGACTGATTAGGTCGCTTTCAACAGAATTTTTTCATAAAATCACTTCGCCGTAATCGTTACTAAATCAGGTAAAAAATAAGTTTTACCATCCAAAATCACTGTTAAAGTCCAACGGTTTGGAGCTGGGAAAGTGGCTTCAATATTATACTTAATTTCTGTACCTGTGGCATTGATAAGCCCATCTTTTATTAGGGGAGTTCCCGCAATTTGTGGCTGAAATCTAATTTGTACTTTCGTAGCTTTGATATTATTTCCCGTAATAATTAAATCCTGTCCACGTACATACGCAAATACTGTCATTCTATTAATAATTAATTCCGTTCCAGCACCTGTTACTTTCAAATCCAATTGTCTATACTTAAATTGTCGTCCATTTACATCTACTGTTATTGAGTATAATCCAGTAGGAACAACAAAAGGAACTTGAACTTTCGCTTGGATTGCGGTAATACTTACGTTTGATAAATTGTAAGTTTTTCCAGTAGTTTTCGACGTTAAAATAAATCTTGCTTGAACGTTACCACGAATAAAGTTTTTTCCATAAATGAAAAAAGATTCGGTAGTTTTAATCGTAATAGTCTCAATACCAGTTATTTCAGGATCAGTTGCCAATGCTACAACTACGCTAACTTGGTACGCTCGCTTTGTGCAATCTGCTGCAATTACGAAATAAGTAATGGGACTGGTAAAATTTTGGGCAACTAATGAATTGGGTAAAACCGTTGCTTGTAGTGAGACATTAATAGAGGGTTTCAATGCCGTTACTTTTGTAGCAATAGGGACTCTTAATCGAACCGTTCGGAGTGTGGTGTCAATATCTCCTTCAACAACTGGATTAAAATCCACAAATTTAAAACTTAAAATATCCTTTTGTGGACTTTTGGGAATTTTAAGAGCAGGTAATTCAGAGGAGCAACTCCATAAAGAAATTAAAATTATATATACTAAATTTAAAGAGCGTATTTTTTTAATCATGACAGTAGTTATTTAATTTAGAAATATAAAGAATTGATAATCAGATTTTTACTCAATTTATCACAATTCTACAACAGGCTCGTGATGTTCAAAAAATATAATATTCAAATAATCTAAAAAGGGTTTTAAGGTTCGGGCGGTTTCCGTTACTTTATTTACAAAATCGGGTGAACAAACTTCCTCTTTCGTGAATTTATGCCAAAAAAATAGCTGTTTTTTTCTCAATAATTCAATTTCTGGATGGTCTTTTGAATAACCCTTTGGCGAAGATTTTACTTCATCTCCTTGTGCTTGTCCAAACATCATTAAAAAATTAGGTTTATAAATAATTGATTTTAATTCCTGAGCATTATAATCAATTTCTTGTCTCAATTTTGCTAAGTGTTCAGGTGTTGGAGACCACATTCCGCCACCTAAAAATGATTCATCTTCTTGAATATGTAGGTAAAAATCCATGCGTCCCGACTTCCTTCCTCCTTCCGAAAAACTGGCAGATAACCAAGATTTGTAAGGGGCTTTATCATTCGTAAATCTCACATCTCTGGCAATTCTGTAATTACAATGCTTCACTTCAACACCCGTCATATTTTCAAATTCTCCAATTGAGCCAATTAATTCTTTAATAGTTTCCTCAAAATCTGATTTTACGGTCTCATATCTTTTCTTATTGGCATGAAACCATTCTCGAGTATTATTATTTTTTAAATCTTGTAAATATTGAAAGGTGTGTGATGAAATGGACATATAAGGTTGATTTTAAGACAATTAAATTTGAAGGAATATTGCTTTTCGTACCAAAGATAGTAATTTACATAAAAACTATGATGTTGGATTTGATGGATTGATATAATTTACTCAATTTTACATTAAATTAATAAATAACAATAATGCGAATTCTTACAGGCATACAAGCATCAGGCAGACCACACTTAGGAAATATTCTTGGAGCAATCCGTCCCGCCATTGAACTATCGAAAATTCCAGCCAATGAATCTTTCTTATTTATCGCTGATTTACATACCCTTACGTCCTTAAAAGACGGCAAACAGCTAAGAGAAAATACGTATTCCATTGCAGCTGCATGGTTGGCTTGCGGTTTTGATGCAGATAAAAATTTCTTTTACAGACAATCCAAATTAGCGGGTTATCACACCGAGCTAATGTGGTATTTAAACTGTTTTATGCCTTTTTCACGTCTTTCACTTGCCACAAGTTTCAAAGACAAATCCGAAAATTTGGCGGAAGTAAATGCTGGATTATTTACCTATCCAGTCTTACAGGCAGCAGATATTATGTTATATGATGCTCAAATTGTCCCCGTTGGAAAAGATCAACGCCAACATTTAGAAATGACTCGTGATGTGGGGGGAGCATTTAATCGTCAATATGGAGAAGACACTTTGGTAATTCCAGAAGCAAAAATTGATGAAGCCGTAATGACCATTCCTGGGATTGATGGACTTAAAATGAGTAAGTCATTGAATAATTACATTGATATTTTCTTGGACGAAAAGGAGTTATTGAAAGTAGTTAAGAAGGTGGTAACCGATGCAAAATTATTAGAAGACCCGAAAGACCCAGAGACTGACAATGTGTTCAAATTATATTCATTGGTGGCAAATCCAGAGGAGATTGAAGCAATGAAAGTAAATTATTTAGCGGGAGGATACGGATACGGTCATGCAAAAAATGCCCTTCATGCTGTTTTGGTAAGGGAATTTGCCGAAGAAAGAGAAAAGTTTGCATATTATATGAATCACATTCCTGAACTCGAACAAAAATTGCAGGAAGGCGAAGCAAAAGCGGAAGTAATTGCAAAATCAACCATTCAAAGAATTAGAAAAAAAATGAATTTAGATGATTAATCAACTCGACACGCAAGCTTTTTTATGGTTAAATTCTCAACGTATTGATTCATTAGACCCCATAATGGCTTGGATTTCAGGAAGAAATTCTTGGTTTCCGTTGTATATGATTATTATTGGAGGATTGATTTGGCGGTATAAAACTCGCTCAATCGGAATGTTATTGGTCATTATTTTTAGCGTTATCATCTCTGACCAAGTATGTTCAAGTATTTTGAAACCACTAATTCACCGATTACGACCTTGTCATGAACCTGCTATTAAGAATTTAGTACATATCGTCGGAAATTGTGGAGGTCAATTTGGTTTTTGTTCTTCACACGCTGCTAATACATTTGCTTTAGTAACTTGTTTATTCTTGTTAATTGGAAAACAATTTCCGATGTTAATATATTTCTATATTTGGGCAATAATTGTTTCTTACAGCCGTATTTATGTAGGTGCACATTATCCGCTTGATGTGTTGGCAGGAGCAGGAATCGGCGTTTTAGCAGCCCTGCTTTGTCATAAAATTTACCATTATTTTTTATTAAAAAATAACCATGAAAATCTTTAAATGCTTTTTGTTTCTGTCTTTTTTGTTTACCATTTTTTCCTTTAAAAATCATCCTATTTCATCAATAAAATTAAATGCTGATGAAGCTGAAAAGATAGTAGGCGTTTGGTTTACGGATGATAAAACATCCAAAATACAAATCTACAAGATAGATAATCAATATTTTGGAAAAATTATTTGGCTTTCGTCGAAAGAAAATCAGAAAGATTTGAAAATTAATCCTAAAGTTGGGTATCAAATTTTTAGAAAATTTACTTTTGAAGGAGAAAACGTGTGGTCGGGCGGACAAGTGAGCGACCCAAGAAGTGGCTTGACGGTTTCTGGAAAAATGACCTTAAAGAATGAAAATACACTGAATGTCAGAGGATATTTAGGCACACCTGCGTTTGGGAAAACGGTTATTTTGCAAAGAGTTGAGTAGATTGTATCACGATTCTCCAGAATCGTGCATAATTCCAAAAAATCGTTATACAATAAAATCAGTGCTTCCAAAGTACGATTCTGGAGAATCGTGGTACACCTACAAACTCAATAAAAATGCCATCGTATCAACTCCATCTGCATAATCCCACAACTTAGGTTTTTGAGCATCTCCAAAATTTAAACTTTTTTCAATCCAAGAATTTTTAGAGACAATACATTGAATTTTATCTTTATTTTCTTCAATTATTTCTTTCAAATCTTCCTCGTTTTTATATTCTTCATAAAAAATTACCGATATTGGGGAAACCAAAGCCTCGCTTGGAGCTAAAATCATGAAGCCATTATCAAAGTGGGGCATCATATTTACTAAATAAATAGATTTATTATAATCGTAATTATTTTTGTATTTATTATGATAAAAAATATCTCCCAAAGATTCTATTGAGTCATAAAATTTCGTAAAATCATATTTTTCAGGTACGTACATTTTAGAGATATTTCGGCAACCCAATCCGTAATAATCTGTTATATCTTTCCCCACATTTAAAAAATCTTCTTCAGTTTCATTTCCATTTAAAATTGCAACCGATGTACGATTTTTACGGATAATATGCGGTTTATTTCTGAAATAATATTCAAAATATCGGGCAGAATTGTCTGAACCTGTGGCAATTAAAGCATCCACTTCATTTAATCTATCAGCAATTCTAATTTCTAAATTTGGGTTTATTTCTAATAGTTTTTCAATCAAAGTAGTCATTAAAAATGAATCTTGCGAACTCAATTTTGCCATACACACATGACCAGAGAGTACGATTGTCATCATGTCATGAAAACCCACGGCAGGAATATTTCCAGCCATAATTACGCCTACACTTTTAACGGTTTTTGGTTTGTCAGGAATTTCATAGAGTTCAGTCCATTGAGTTAAAAAATCTTCTTGTAGATAGTAATCAGCAATGATTTTCAACGATTTTTTTGTATTTTCAACCGTAAACCAGTTATTTTGGTGGGATGCTCTATCCGCCCAAAGTTCAATTTCTGCTTGATTTTCAACTGCATTCAAATATAGCCCTAAGTCGGAAAAAGCCTTGATTCTCGCTTGTAATTTCATATTTTTGTAATTTTGATGCAATTTACGCAAAACTAATGAAATAAATATTTTACAATACTCTCCAAACTTTGTAGGCTATTAAAAGTTTAACTATTAAATTTGCTAAAAAATAAGTTTAGGAGTTTAAAAATTTTAAGTTTAAGGAAATTTTAATTTCTTATATTCCATTAACCCTAAACTCATAAACAATTATTGAATATGGCAATTATTATCACAGAGGAATGTATAAACTGCGGGGCGTGCGAACCTGAATGCCCAAATACTGCAATATACGAAGGTGGCGTTGAATGGACTTGGGGAGGTGGTACAAAATTAGTAGATGTAGAATTAGAGGATGGGTCATCAATTGGAGGAAAAGAACCAATGAAGCCAGTTTCTGATGAATTTTATTATATTGTTTCCGATAAATGTACTGAATGTATGGGTTTTCATGAAGAACCCCAGTGTGCAGCCGTTTGTCCCGTAGATTGTTGCGTCCCAGACCCTGACCATGAAGAAGATGAAGAAACGCTTCTCGGGAAAAAAGCTTGGTTACACGCTGAATAAAAAGTTTTAAGAATATTTATATTTGAGAGTTGTCAATTTTTAGAAATTGGCAACTCTTTTTTTTTGCTCGGCATTGAAATAATTATATTTTTTCTTGAAATTTCAATTTTAGGATATTTGGTTTTTTCTGCTTTTTGCAGAATAAGTTGAATTTTAACCCGGTATTAAAATAATAACTGTTCTTTTATGTAAAATAGGTTTCAAATGAGACTGTAATTGTACTATTTTTTGATAAATACTTAAAAATTGGTTAAAAAATTACATATTAAATTTGGATTAGTGAATTTTACCTATAATCTTTGTGAGGTAATCAAGCATTTACTTAAAATATGAAACAAAATTTTATTATGAAAAAGACCTTAACCACCGCATTTTCTTTGCTTTTAGGATTTTCTGCATTTTCTCAGGAAAAGACAGAAGATAAAGGTAAATTTACATTTTCAGGATATATTGACTCGTATTATATGGCGAACTTCAATAGTCCTTTAGATAGAAGTAATTTAGGAATTTCTTCATCTGCAAGAGCATTTGACCAAAGAGCTGGTCAGTTTTCTTTAGGCTTAGTTCAAACAAAAATGACTTATTCTACCTCTAAAATTGACATTGTAGGGGATTTGACATTCGGACCAAATGCTGATCTAGGAAATTATGGAAACGTAATTGGACGTATTGCTGGTTCAACCAGTACCGCACTCGCCATAAAACAAGCATACATTACTTGGAAAGCAACAGATAAACTTGCTTTAACGATGGGACAATTTGGAACGCACATTGGATATGAAGTTATTGATGCACCCATAAATTACCATTATTCATTATCCAATCTTTTCAATAATGGTCCTTTCTATCATGTTGGTTTGAAAGCTCAATATACTTTTTCTGATAAAGTTTACTTGATGGCAGGTATCGTTAACAATGTTGATAATTTAGATGATAATAACCGTTCAAAAGGTGTTATTGCACAACTATTTGTGTCACCAGCAACTGGTTGGAATGTTTATCTAAATGCAATTAGTTCAAACGAAGCTAATGCAGATATCAAAACTGGTAAAACACCCGACGGAACATATACTTTATTCGATTTGACAAGTACTTACCAAATTAGCCCTAAATTTATGGTAGGATTAAATGCGGCAAGCGGTTCACAGAAGGGAGA
>JACMRQ010000459.1 GCA_014376355.1 Arcicella sp.
ACAATTAGACCGTAAATTATCGAACCGAAGGATGTATCCTGCTATTGCTATTACTGCCTCTGGAACACGTAGAGAAGATTTATTGATGGATAAAGAGACGTTACAACGTGTTTGGATTTTAAGAAAACACATGAGCGATATGAATTCGGTTGAAGCAATGGAATTCTTACAACAGCAAATGAAAGGAACAAAAACCAATGAAGAGTTTTTGGTTTCAATGAATAGATAATTTCAAAAAAATGTTTCAACCCGCTTCAAAAGCCTTAAATCGGTATTTTGAAGCGGGTTTTTATTTTACTTTGCCCTTACTAATATAATCCGTTCAACCAGAGATTTATTGGCAGTAACTCAGCATTGCCACACTATTGGGGAATTGTTTACCTAACAAAATTTTACAAATAATTGACCGATGTAATTTTCATATTTTGATCAAAAATATAGTTCCTTGGTCTTCCTGTGGGTATGTTTACTTGCACGATTGCTTCTGGGCTAATGTTCTCTAAATACATCTTTAAAGCCCTTAAACTATTGCCGTGAGCCACAATTAATACATTCTTACCGGCTATCAATTTTGGCTCAATTTCAGATTTATAAAAAGGCACGGTTCGGTTAAAAGTGTCTTCCAAACTTTCCCCATCGGGCGGACGCACTTCATAACTTCTTCGCCAAATATCAACTTGGGCATCACCATATTTTAGAGCGGTTTCTGCTTTGTTAAGCCCTTGCAAATTACCATACATTCGTTCATTCAAGGCAACATTTTTAATGATTGGAATATCGGTTTGCTGAATTTCTTCTGAAACAATTCTCAAAGTTTCCCACGCTCTTTTCAACATTGAAGTATAAGCTATATCAAAATGAAATCCTTTTAATCTTTGCCCTGCCGAACGAGCTTCTTCTTCACCTAAAGGTGTGAGTTCCACGTCCAGATTACCCGTGAAACGGTTTTGTAAATTATAAATAGACTGTCCGTGTCGGATGAGCGTTAATAATGCCATATTCAATATATTAAGAAATTAAATATACTAAAAACCGTATTACTTTAAATAAATACTTGATAATCAATGAGTTATTATACAAATATATAGTAACTTAATCCTTAATCCAACTTATTTTTGCACACAAATTTTGATAAAAGAGTCTCGAAATTAGACTCGAAATAGAATTTTTGAATCTTTTATGCAATGTTTAAGCGGTTTATGTTGTTATTTTATACACAACACACACCCCCCCATAATATGCTTATTTTCTTTCAAATTGTTTCCTTTTGGCTTTCATTTTCTGTGGCAAAACCACCAATTTCAAAAATTAACACTAAAATTGACGATACACAACAATTGTACACTGATTGCCAACTCCAAGGAATTGTCAATTATGATGCTTTTAAACAGTCTGTGGCGGGTTATCAAGAATTTCATCCCACCAAACCAATCATTACGATTGTAGATTTCGCTTTACCTTCTGATGTAAATCGTTTCTTTGTCATTGATATTTCCAATAAGAAATTACTATTTTCTTCTTTGGTGGCTCACGGAAAAAAATCGGGTGACAATGTAGCACATTTGTTTTCAAATAAAATGGAATCTCACCAAAGTAGTTTAGGTTTTTATTTGGTCGGAGGAAAAATTCAAAGCCCTAAACACGGCTTAGCTTTATTATTATTTGGTTTACAAAAAGGCATCAACGATAATGCTCGAAAAAGAGAAATTATCATTCACGGAGCGAATTATGTAAGCAACGAATTTGTTCGGCAATTTGGTCGTTTGGGTCGTAGTTTTGGTTGTCCAGCCCTACCAAATGCCTTAATTCCACAGGTTGTTCCTGTGCTTGCCAACGGTAGTTTGCTCTATATTCGTAGTTGAGATAGTAAGAATTCTCTTTATTCATTATTTTTCAAAACCATTATCCTATGAGATTTCCCACTATTTTTAGCAAGGCAAGCGGTTTTGCTTTATTAGGTTGCTTAATTATCTTTTCAATATTGTTGGGGTGTAATAAAAAAAAAGGAAATAAAAAGAAATTTTCACCTGATTCCAGTATATATTCATCTCAAAATTTTAGTGGATTAACGCTTGATAGTGAAGCAGTTACATCATTCGTAAAAGAAAATTCAATAACAACTAATCTCAGTAATGAAGTTGTTGAGTTTTATACAAAACGCAATAATCAATTAGGTTGGTTTAATCAAAGTGGCATGACTTGTGCCGCTCCCAATTTTTATAATCAACTACAAAATTACACCCGTGATTTTGCGGATAATAGTCTAAAAAATGCTTATTTAGACACTTTAATGAGGGAATTTAATACCGATGAAAAGCGATTTTTAACGGATATAAAAAAGATACAACAATTAGATTTGTTATTAACAGCAACCTTCTTTAAATACGCCCAAAAAGTCTATGGCGGTACTACCAAAAAAGCCTCTGATTTGGAGTGGTTTATTCCCAGAAAAAAGAAAAATTACCAAATCCTAATTGATTCTTTAGTTTCATCTGCTCTCTGCGAGAAACTCCAAGAACCTGTAAATCAATATTATATCAGATTAAGAGAGCAATTGAAATTATACAGAATCATTCAGCGTAAAGGTGGCTTCCCGACAATTATTACTGCTAAAAAGTCGCTTTCGGTCGGTAATAATGATTCATGTTTATTGAATGCCAAAAAATATTTATACCTAACCAATGACTTGAAAATAAATGATAATTCCATCATTTATACGGATACTTTGGCTAATGCTGTTATCAACTTTCAACGACGAATGGGCTTATCTGAAAATGGAAAGTTAAACAAAGAAACCCTTAATGAAATTAATAAACCAATCGAATTTAGGATTCAGCAAATGATGATTAATATGGAACGTTTGCGATGGATTCCTGTTGAGATGGAAAAAGATTATTTGCTCATTAATATTCCTGAATACCGACTACATGTTTTTGAAAATGGTAAGCAACTTTGGACAACGAATGTGGTGGTAGGAGATGAAGTTAAGCAAACAAGTATTTTCAAAGGAGATTTGTCTCAAATTATTTTAAATCCATATTGGGGAATTCCCGTAAGCATTGTTCAAAATGAAATACTACCCCACATCAAAAGAAATGCTAATTATTTGGCAAACAATGATATCGAAGTTTTTTCGGGCGAAAAAGAGATTAATCCATCAACTGTTAATTGGGGTTCGTATGAAGGAAATGTTCCTTTTAACTTCCGACAAAAACCTGGAAAGAACAATGCTTTGGGCAAAATGAAATTTATGTTTCCCAATAATTATCATATTTATTTGCACGATACACCCTCCAAAAGGCTTTTTAATGAAACTAATCGAGCCTTTAGTCATGGTTGTATTAGAGTAGAAAACCCTAAAAAATTAGCCAATTATTTACTCAGAAATGACCCAAAATGGAATCCAGCGAAAGTTGATGACGTTCTTTTAACGGATAAACAAATTGGCATTAATATTAAACCAACCATTCCAGTTTATATTACTTATTTTACGGCTTGGGTAGATGTGAATGGACAATTAAACTTTAGAAATGATTTATATGATTTAGATAAAAAACTGTCAAAAGAAGTTTTTGGTGATTGAAAGGCGTAGCTTCAAGGGAAGGTTACGGAAAAAAAGCATAAGTTTTGTGAATTTTTAGCACCTATTAAGGTAAGTAAAATATAGGGGATACGGTCTTTATAGACTGTATCCCGTTTTTTTGCCTGCATGTATCTGTATGGATTGAAACAGAAAATAGGAAACAGAATGACCAAATATTTGGTTACAATAAAAATTAATTCACTTGTAACAATAACCCATTTTTACCAAAATCATGTTAAAACGCATTTCAATCTTCAGTATTTTTTTATTGGCAACCATCTTTGCTATCCCCACATTTGCTAAAAGCAAACCACAATATTACGAAACACGGGTTTATAGTTTCAAGACTGCGGCACAGAAAACCATTGTGGAAGACTATTTCAAAAATGCGGCTATTGCTGCGTATAATCGTGCAGGAATTGCCTCTGTGGGCATTTTTGACGAAGCAGATCAGAAAGATGGTTTAAAACTTTATGTTTTGATTCCTTATAAATCTTTAGAAGAATTTAGTAAAATAGGAGCTAAATTATCGGCTGATGCAGTTTATCAGCAAGTGGCCAAATCTTATTTGGATGCCGACCACACAACGCCTGCCTATGAACGATTTGAAAGTTCATTGTCGGTTGCATTCAAAAATTGGACGACCTTGAAAGTGCCAACCACAACTGCCCCAAAATCGGAAAGAGTGTATGAATACCGTTTGTATGAAAGCCACAG
>JACMRQ010000460.1 GCA_014376355.1 Arcicella sp.
AGAAATGTGTGAAATTAAAAGAATATAATAAATTGATTTTAATATTCCATCGCCACCGTAAGAGGTGGAAGCATTTGAAACATGATACAAAATATATAATACCAAAAATAATGAACCTTGAATAAACGAAAGACTCATCATTCTTCGGTGCATAATTATATTTTTATTTTTAATAAATATGAATCCCGCAATTAATGTAATTGACGTAGTTGTATTTAACAATCCAATTACGTGTGGTAAAATCTTTGTCCAAGCTCCTAAATCAATTTTTGTTCTAATGCCAATCAAAATAGCAACTGCTACTGGAATTGCGATAGACAAAACATTAACTAATTTTTCGTTCTTCGTGTTTTTTTCTAATGCTAATGAATTCATACTTTATTAACTTTTTGTGTTATAAATTTTCAATAATACTCGAATTTCTAATATTAATCTATCCACCTCTTTCTTATCTGTTCCGTCATAAAACCCTCGAATGTGCCCTTCTTTATCTATTAATATTAACTTTTCTGAATGGATAAATGTTTCGTCGGGTGTTTTAACGGCTTTATCATATTCCGAAGCATCGGCTACTGGAATGTAATAACCTTTAACTGCTAATGGATAAATTTGCGTTTTTGTACCCGTTAAAAAATGC
This sequence comes from Arcicella sp., assembly GCA_014376355.1. Taxonomy (GTDB): domain Bacteria; phylum Bacteroidota; class Bacteroidia; order Cytophagales; family Spirosomataceae; genus Arcicella. Next base: position 638 of record JACMRQ010000460.1, read on the forward strand.
CATTTCCCCGCTTTAGCATCGTATTCCTTTGCATATTTTCTCAACATCTCAGGCGTATCATGCGTGGGATCAACGGAAAAAGAGGCAATTTGTACATCATTTTCATTTGTAAAAACATCCTGTAAACGAGTTAATTCTGTGGACATTTTTGGGCAAATTGATTCACATCGAGTAAAGAAAAAATCTGCTACATAAATTTTTCCTTTTAAAAATTCACCTTGAAAGGCTTTATTGTTTTCATCTGTCAAAGTCCATGCAGGAATAGTATGAAAAACAGTATCCATTTTAGGCTGATTCCACCTTGGATTTGGATTTTTACGCATCATTACATTTCCCGTTACAGAGTCAATCCGAGGGATCAAGTAAGGCAATTCGTAGTGATTTTCACCAAAGCCTTTGAGATATAAAAAAATTAAAGCTGGAACAACTAATGCAGCGATTAGGATTCCAGCTTTTATCATTTTTTGAGACATAGTATTGATAGTCAAAAGTCTTTTAGTTGTAAGTCCCAAATAATGTATATCCTAAGTCTTAATTCCTTAAAATACTTACAACTTAGAGACTTACAACTTTTAATTTATCTATGTGCTCCTCCTTCAAGAAGTAGAGCAACCAATAACCAAGCAATGGTAATAACAGGGAATAAAACAGCCCAGATTAATACTTTAACTTCATTTTTTAAGTGCATGAATTCACCAACGATGAAAAAGGCTTTAACGATAGTCATTGTTGAAAAAATGCCTACTCTCCAGCGATTATTAGGCATTGTAAAGGCAATTGCAAATTCTATTGCAGTCAATATTAGAAGAATCCAAAACGTTTTCCAAATAGCTCCTGTTTGTGCAGGTGCAATTACTTTTTCTTCGATTACTTGTGAATGTGAATCCATTTTTTTAAGTATTTTTTGATTAACAAAATCTTTTTAATTTCGTTTTGTGGACAAACTCATTGTACAACTGTCAATAATATTAGTTATTATCAACTAATACAATGAATATTTTTTAATTACACTAAATAGAAGAATGTAAATACAAATACCCAAACTAAATCTACAAAGTGCCAGTAAAGACCTACTTTCTCAACCATTTCATAATGCCCACGACGTTCATAAACACCCGTTGCAGCATTAAAGAAAATCAGAATATTCAAAATTACACCTGAAAACACGTGCGTTCCGTGGAATCCTGTAATAAAAAAGAATAAATCTGCAAATGCAGGAGGACCATAAGGATTACGAACTAAATTAGCTCCTTCAATGGCAGTACCCGTAATATCTTTTGCCGCTATAGCCAATTCTGGTCCATGTATAAAATGTGACCATTCCCAAGCCTGAGAACCCAAGAAAGTAAAACCTCCTAAAATTGTCCATAACATCCATTTTTCAACATCAGCACGGTCGCCACGGTGTCCAGCTTCTACGGCTAAGACCATTGTTACCGAGCTAAAAATCAAGATAAAAGTCATTATCCCTACGAAAATCAAAGGAGCTTCAACACCATGTAAAAATGGCAACGCAGCAAATACTTTGTCAGGAATTGGCCAATGGGTAGTAGAGAAAAAGAAAGCATCATGAGCACCTGTATAGGCATTATTACTGAAACGAATCATTCCATAAGTAACCAATAGGGCTGAGAAAGTGAATGTATCAGAAAGTAAGAAAAACCACATCATGAGTTTTCCATAACTTGCTTTCATTGGTTCTGAACCACCCGTCCAAGTTAATTTTTCAGGAACGGCAGGAGCGTGTATTGCAGACATTTTTTAA
>JACMRQ010000054.1 GCA_014376355.1 Arcicella sp.
AAAATTGAAGAAACCCGTACTAAAATTCAAAATATACGGGATGCTAAAGGTGATTTTGCTAATGTTCCAAAGTATCTTTTCTGGAAAAATAATGGCGAAGAAATTCAATTTTTAAATTCGTTTTATAAACCAACTTCGCTGACTGTTGCTCCAACTGGCTGGATTCGTTTGGATTGGGGACAGCATTTAACCACAAATATCATTGATGGCGTAACCTTGGATAAAGCCATTGCCAGACTTTTCGTAACGGGGAAAAGTGAATTATTTCCTTACGACCAAGCAACGTTTGATTCCTACCAAGGAAAATTGAAACAAAATCCTGGATATTAGACTTGTAGGGGCGTATTGCATACGCCCTTTTTACGTACATACATAAACGGACGTGGGCGTATGCGATATGCCCTTACAAAAAATGAGAAAGAATATTTCAACTATTGGACTGATTGTATTTTTGGTTTTATCAGTCATGTCATCACAAGGACAAATTGTTACTGATTCCACCGCTGAAAAAATGTTATTGTATCAACGCAATAATGGCGGTTTTCCACAACCACACGGCGATGCAATTCAGTACGAAAATCCTATTTCTTCCACTTTGAAAGCAACCTTATTAGCAGAAAAAAATCAAATTGATGCTACCATTGATGACCAATCAACCACCCGTGAAATAAAAGGTTTGGCTTCGGCTTACAAAAAAACACGAAACCCTATTTATTTAAAAGCGGTTGAAAAGGGCATTGATTATTTATTGACCGCCCAAAATTCAGCGGGTGGTTGGGGACAGTTTTATCCAGATTCGATTGGCTATCGTAAACATATTACCTACAACGACAATGCCATGATTGACGTAATGTGGGTTTTGAAATACACGGCCGATTGTACGAATGATTTTGAGAAAATTGATAAATTATTGGTTGATAAAGCAAAAATTGCCGTAGAAAAAGGTATAAACTGCATCCTAAAAACGCAAGTTATTCAAAATGGCAAATTAACGGCTTGGTGTGCCCAACACGACCGCCAAACATTGAAACCTGCCAAAGCCAGAATGTTTGAATTACCATCTATTTCGGGAAATGAAAGTGTTGGAATTATTCGATTTTTAATGGGTATTGAAAAGCCTTCTCCCGAAATTAAAAATGTTATTAATCAAGCCATTCTGTGGTTTGAAAACGCTAAAATTGTAGGAATCAGAATTAAAGATATTCCTGATGCGAGTCAGCCAAAAGGCAAAGATAGAATTGTAATTGAAGACCCGAATTCAACGGTTTGGGCAAGATTTTATGACCTTGAAACCAATAAACCCTTCTTTACGGGCAGAAATAGTATTCCTAAAAATACCCTTGCTGAAATAGAAAATGAAAGGCGAGTTGGTTATGCATATTATGGTACTTGGCCTAAAAATTTACTGGAAAAAGAGTATCCACTTTGGTTAAAAAAGTGGATAAACTAAAGCATTTTTTTAGTTAAAAATATAATAAAATAAGCGAAAGTTGATTTTCAGATAGTAGAGTACAGGACGGTTCAAAAAATGGCTTTTTTTATTTTTGATGAATAAATATAATTTATTTAAGAAATTAAGGTCTTTTGCTTTAAAAAAACCGTTTGATTCATAAATAATTCAAAAGGCAAAAGAATATTAAAA
>JACMRQ010000461.1 GCA_014376355.1 Arcicella sp.
GAAAAAGTAATCACCTTAGAAGACGTTGAGTTAGTTGGCTTTCTTGGCGTAGAAAACAGCAATATAAAAGTAGTTGCTGCAGCATTTCCACAAAGTAAAATAATTTCTCGAGGCAATGAGATAACCATTAGAGGGTCTTTGTCTGAAATTGTTAAAATCAGTGCAATACTTGATTCTTTGCTATTGCACTACCAAAAGCAAGGAAAAATTACAAAGGAAAATGTACATTCTTATTTAACCCTTGATAATAATACAGAAGCCGACCAAAAACTGTTTTTAAAAGATGAGGAAGGCGTTTTGCTTTATGGTACAAAAGGAGTTGTTATTAAAGTTAAAACTCCGAATCAGCAAAAAATGGTGGATGCGGCTGCAAAAAATGATATTGTATTTGCAGTTGGACCAGCAGGAACTGGCAAGACTTACACCGCAGTAGCCATTGCGGTTAGAGCCTTGAAAAATAAAGAAGTAAAGAAGATAATTATCACTCGTCCAGCCGTTGAAGCGGGGGAGAATTTAGGTTTTTTGCCAGGAGATTTAAAAGAAAAAATTGACCCATATCTTCGTCCCATTTACGATGCTTTGGATGATATGATTCAACCTGAAAAATTAAAATATTTCATCGAAAATAGGGTCATTGAAATTGCTCCCTTGGCTTATATGCGTGGAAGAACCTTAAACAATGCCTTTATTTTGTTGGATGAAGCCCAAAATACTACCCCAATGCAAATGAAGATGTTTTTGACTCGTATGGGTATCCAGTCGAAGGTGATAATTACGGGAGATAAAACACAGATTGATTTACCGACCAAAGTGAAATCTGGTTTGGCAGAGGCGAGACGTATTTTAGGAGATATTAAAGGTATTGAATTTGTTGAATTAGATGCTTCTGATGTAGTGAGACATCGTTTGGTGCGTGATATTATTTTAGCTTACGAAAAATCAGAAGTAGAAAAAACGGTGTAAAATGAATCTCCAGATTCGTTTTTATAATACTTACACGAATCTGGAGATTCGTTTGTCTTTATATGAAGAATTATTTAGGTGTTTTATTGATATTTATTTCAACTTTCGGATTTGCTCAAGAACGTTGTGGATTTTCAATTGGAAACAAAATTAAACAATCAAATAATCCAAATTGGATAAAACAACAAGCTGAATTTGAATCTGAACTGAAATTATTAAAAATCAAAAATGAAGGGAAACAACTGCGAGTAACCGCAAAAATTTATAGAATTCCAGTAGTCGTTCATGTAGTTCATAACAATGCTTCAAATTTTATTGGGGGAATAAATAATACCAATATTTCAGATGAACAAATAAAATCACAAATTAGTGTATTAAATGAGGATTACAGAAAAAAAATCGGAACAAATGGATTTAACACAAATCCAGCGGGTGCTGATATGGAAATAGAGTTTGAGTTAGCTCAAAAAGATCCTCAAGGAAATGTAACTACTGGAATTACAAGAACTTATGTTAATAAACAAGGCTTTGATTTACAATATGATACTCAAAATATTGCTAATATTATTCATTGGGATTTTGAAAAATACCTAAATATTTGGGTAGTAAAAAGTAAAAATGGAACAATTGGTTATTCAGAATTTCCGTATGATAGTGATTTAATCGGACTCGAGGCAGATGCTTCGTTAGTGGCAGGACAGAGTATTTTTGATGGTGTAATTATAAATTATACTAATTTTGGTACTTGCTGTGGCAATTTGAATTCAAATTATAATTTAGGAAGAACCGTAACGCATGAAATAGGACACTGGTTAGGATTGCTGCATCCTAATGGTGATTCAAATTGTGGAGATGATTTTTGTGATGATACCCCTCAGATTGAAAAACTAAATGATGGTACTACTTGTAATAAATTAACTTCAAATTGTGGCAGTGTAGTCCGAATAAATATGATTGAGAATTATATGGATTATTCACCCGACCGTTGTATGAACATATTTACAAATGACCAAAAAGGTCGTTCAAGGCTAGCTTTATCATTAAGTTTAAAAAGAAAAAAATTATTGTCAAGCCTTGAAACCTTAAAAGAAACTGAAAAATTAACAATCAGTATCGAACCAAATCCAGCAAAATCAATTGCTAATTTAAGAGTATTGTTTACAGGAGAAAAAAACATTAATATTGCTGTTTTTGATATGAGAGGAGTTGTTATGTATGAAGATGTGTATGATGCCCAAAAAAGTAGCCTATACAATTTAAAAACCGATAATTTGAGAACGGGAATATACATTATTCGGGTAGTAGCAGGCAGTGAAACTTCATCACAAAGAATTGTGATAGATAAATGAGTAGGTCATACATAAAAATTATAAAACTACTTTTCTATTCTTGAGAAGTAGTTTTTTTTGCAATAAATTTGAATTAATCATCAAAAAAGAAACAATGTTTTTAACCTAAGTGTTAACAATAAGTATTGAACGCTCAATAAATTAATCATGGAAAAAGTAGAAAAAATAAAGCAAGCATACATTGAGTTCTTTCTTGAAAATGGAACTTCACCACCCTCAGTTTTTTCATTTACGAAAAAGTTAAAGATGAAAGAAATTGAATTTTACGACCATTTTAATTCTTTTGAACTTTTGGAGAGTGATATTTGGTTAGGTTTTTTTAAAGAAACGATTGTTAAAATAGAATCAGATTCTGTATATTCTACTTACAGTGTCAGAGAAAAGTTACTGTCTTTTTATTACACTTGGGTTGAAGTTTTAAAAAACAATCGCAGTTATGCTTCTCAAACTTGGCGATTAATTGATAAAAGAAGGATGAAAACGCCCGTTTTTATGACGGATTTAAAAGTAGCTTTCAAGGAATATGCAGGTGATTTAGTGATGGAAGGAAAAGAAAGTCGTGAAGTTCAACCCCGTAAATTTTTGGATGAACGTTATCCAAATGCTTTTTGGCTTCAATTTTTGATGGTATTAGATTTTTGGGTAAAAGATAAGTCAAAAGGTTTTGAGCAAACCGACGCAATGATTGAAAAATCTGTTAATACTTCTTTTGATTTAATTGCTTCATCGGCACTTGATACGGTGCTTGATTTTGCAAAATTTATGTATCAAAACCGTTAAATTTTAGTTTTATGAAAGAACAGAATTCAATTCCCACCTCAAAAGTAGCTCGGTCAATGCAATTTGTTAAGACTGGCGTGAAAATTGGGGGAAATTATTTGAAATATAATGTTAAAAAAATAATTAATTCCGATACTACAAAAGAAGAGCTACATCAAGACAATGCTGCTGATATTTATTCATCATTGAGTGAAATGAAAGGTTCAGCCCTTAAAGTTACCCAAATGTTGAGTATGGACAAAGGGATGCTTCCACGGGCATATCGGGAAAAATTTGCGATGTCTCAGTATTCGGCTCCACCGCTTTCTGGTCCTTTAGTGGTGAAAACTTTCAAGAAATATTTTGGTAAAGCTCCCCAAGAAATGTTCGATACATTTGAGATGAATGCAGCCAATGCTGCTTCAATTGGACAGGTTCATAAAGCCACAAAAGATGGAAAAGAATTAGCGGTTAAAGTTCAATATCCTGGTGTTTCGGAGAGTATAGGAAGCGATTTGAACATGATTCGCCCTATTGCAATTGCCATGTTCGGTCTGAATGAAAAAGATGTGGATAGATACATGGGAGAGGTGCGTGAGAAACTCTTGGAAGAAACCGATTACGTCCTCGAATTAAATCGTTCAGTTGAGATTTCGGAGGCTTGTTCTCACATTAAAGGTTTATTTTTTCCTAAATATTATGCTGAATATTCTTGTGGTAAAATCTTGACGATGGATTGGTTACAGGGGCAGCACTTAAATGAATTTTTAGCTACAAATCCTTCTCAAGAAGCCAGAAACAGCATTGGGCAGTTACTTTGGGATTTTTATGATTATCAAATTCATACCCTAAAGCAAGTCCACGCAGACCCTCATCCAGGTAATTTTTTAATGCGTCCAGACGGTACTTTAGGGGTAATTGATTTCGGTTGTATCAAAGTAATTCCTGAATTTTTTTACGATAATTATTTTGCTTTACTCAATTTTGATACGCTTCAAGACAATGAGAAGACAGTTGATATTTTCAGAAAATTAGAGTTTATTACCCAATATGATAATGACAAAGAAGCCATTTTCTTTACAGATTTATTCAAAGAAATGATTTATTTGTTGGGTAAGCCTTTTGCCTCAGATGAATTTGATTTTGCCGATGATAATTACTTTGAAAGTGTATATTTATATGCTGAAAAATTGCAGAGTTTAGAAGAATTAAAAACCTCGAAAGTAGCCCGAGGCTCACAACATGGACTATACATTAACCGAACCTATTTTGGTTTATATTCGATTTTGAATGACTTGAGGGCTAAAGTAGTAACGACTCGCCCGGAGTGGCTTTGTGCAGTTGGCGTATAGAGAAATTTTTGAACCAAAAAAGCTCGTTGATTTGATTCAGCGAGTTTTTTTGGTTTTTTATTAAAATGGCAAGTCTTGATCATCTGCACTAAAAGATGGCAAATCTGCCACTGGTGGTGCTGGTCTCGGAGCTGATGAGCCTTGACTTTGAGTAGGAGCTGATGAAGAAGCAGCCGATGAACTTCCACTCATTTGGTCAATTTTAAACGCTCTTAAATCAGTGTACCAACGTTCGTTATATTCACGAGATTCTACACTAAAGGTTACTCTTAATTTCTCGCCCAATGAAAACGTTTTCAAATCTGTGGCTTTGTCACCCCATGCCGTAAAACAGGCTTTTTTTGGGTATTGGTCTTCAGTTTCCAATACAAAATCTTGCTTTACCCAAGCACCATTTTTTCCTTGTCCTGTCACTTCGGACAAAACTTTAACTAAATTTCCTTCAAATTCTAATGCCATTGTATTTATATTTATTGTAAATGATTTTTTTAACTTCAGCGTAAATTTAAGTCATTGATAACGAACATTTTAACGAACATCAAACCTCTAATATCGGAGAGTAACTTAATTTAATTTGCAAATAACTATTTTTTACTTAATTTTACAACATCAAAACGGCGATGTGGTGAAACTGGTAGACATGCTACTTTGAGGTGGTAGTGGGAGCAATCCTGTAGGAGTTCGAATCTCCTCATCGTCACTAAAGTCCTTTTCAATTAATTTTGGAAGGACTTTTTTGTGTATTTATAACAACAAGTAAAGGTGCTAAGTTCTTGAAAATCAGACAAATTCGCTATAAAAATCATTGATTTTCAAACGCTAATTCAAGCGGTTTATCGTACAATAATGCTTTATCTACTTTGGTAATAATGGTCGCCAAATCTTTTGGATTATTTACAAAATCAAGGTCATTAGCATCTAAAACTATTAATTTTCCTTCCTTATAATTTCTTGTAAATTCTTCGTAATGTTCGTTTAAATCAGCCAAATATTTTTCTGACATATTAACTTCAAAATCACGACCCCGTTTTTTGATTTGCGAGATTAATTTTGGCAAATCTGCCTTCAAATATATTGTCAAATCTGGAGCTTTTACGGAACGCATCATTAAGTCGAAAATGCCTCGGTAAGTCGTATAATCGTGAACAGACATGATATCCGATTTGTATAAATTCATTGCAAATATATGAGCATCCTCGTAAATTGTACGATCTTGAATGATTTTACGATTAGATTTTTGAATTTGTAAAACCTGTTCATAACGACTTTTCAAGAAATACATCTGCAAATGAAAAGCCCAACGAGGCATATCTTCGTAAAATAGTGGGAGATAGGGATTGCCTTCCACAGCTTCATATAAAACCTCCCAACCAAAATGTTCAGCTAATTTTGTAGCTAAAGTCGTTTTCCCCGCTCCGATATTTCCAGTAATGGCTATGTGCATTTGTTCGTAATTGTTGAATAGTGGATTGTTGAATCGTTTAGGTTGTGAATACAAATTTCTACAAAAAATAGCTAAGAAATAAATGTGATTTTAATTTAATTTTGAAATACTTGATTATCAAGTGATTGAAATTTAATTTGTTATTTTAAATATCAAATACATTAATAAATCTTTGTTCTTTTAATCTTTCGTAACTTTGCGTTTATCCAAAATAACTAATCCAAATTCTGCAACTCATGTTTAAAATGAAGCCATATAGCGTAATTCTTTATTACAATTACACGCCAATTTCCGATGTAGAGGCATATCGAGAAAAACATTATTTGTTCTGTATCGAAAATAATCTTCTTGGTAGAATAATTGTTGCCCCCGAAGGTTTAAATGGAACTGTGTCAGGACTAACTGATGAGTGTCAAAAATACATGACTTGGCTCGAAAATGATCCTCTTTTTGTAGGTACAAATTTTGATTTCAAGATTGACGAACACGAAAGACATACCTTTATGAAACTCCATGTACGTGTTAAAGAAGAAATTGTCAATTCTGATTTGTCCGTAAACCCTCGTATACGTACTGGAAAGCATCTATCACCCGCTAATTTTAAGGAAATGTACCGCAACGATCCAGAGGTTATTTTAGTAGATATGCGTTCAAATTACGAACACAATGTTGGAAAATTTAAAGGGGCAATTACCTTTGATATGGAAAATTTAAGGGAATTGCCAGACCACATTAAAAAGATTGAGCATTTAAAAAATAAGAAAATTATTACGTATTGTACGGGAGGAATTAAATGTGAAAAAGCTTCTGCTTACTTGTTAGAACGTGGCTTTGAGAATGTCTATCAATTGCATGGAGGCATTATAAAATACGGTTTGGAAGAAGGAGGGGAAGATTTTGAAGGCAAATGTTATGTATTTGATAATAGAGTTACGAAAATCGTAAACGCTGTGAATCCCGAAGTGATTTCTACTTGTCATATCTGCGAAATTCAATCGGATTTAATGGTAAATTGTGCTAATCCTGAATGTAATGCTCATTTAGCAATATGCCCAAATTGTTTAAAAATAATGGATGGAGCTTGTTCGGATGAATGTAGAACTCATCCACGCAAACGGCCTTACAATCCAGAAGGATATTATTTTAAGCAATCTGATAATTATTCTGCTGAGTATGGATTTAAAAGTCGTCAGCGAACCAAAACGGCTTTATCGTTCTAATTCATTAAATAATGTAATGTTTCCATAGATGATTTTATTTAATTCTTAGCGTAAATCAACTCTTTTAAATCTTTCATTTTAGCAATTATAAGTGTCGTTTATAATTGCTTTATCTTTAATTGCTATTTTATGTTAAAGAATTATTTGCTATTATTTTTGCTTTTACTTTTGTTAAGTTGTGCAAAGAAAAAGACAGATGAAAGTTATGTTGC
>JACMRQ010000462.1 GCA_014376355.1 Arcicella sp.
GGAGCATCGTCCATTGAAGAAATTATTTTTACTTCGGGAACAACACAAGGTATTAACTTGGTAGCCAGCACTTTCGGACGAAAATTTATCAAAGAAGGAGATGAAATTATTATCTCTGGTATGGAACATCATTCCAACATCGTGCCGTGGCAAATGCTTTGTGAAGAGAAAGGAATTAAGTTAAAAGTGATTCCAGTAACGGATTTAGGAGAATTGGATATGGAGGCTTATGCAAATATGCTTTCTGAAAAAGTGAAATTAGTTTCGGTTAATCACGTCTCAAATTCGTTAGGGACTATTAACCCTGTAAAGCAAATTATCGACTTAGCTCATAGTTTTGGAGCAAAAGTTTTGATTGATGGAGCTCAAGCAACTTCGCACCTAAATGTTGATGTTCAGGCACTTGATGTTGATTTCTACGTTTTCTCGGCTCATAAATTGTATGGTCCAACGGGGATAGGCGTTTTGTACGGTAAAAAAGATATTCTCAATGCCATGCCTCCTTACATGGGTGGGGGTGAGATGATAAAAGATGTAACTTTCGAGAAAACAACCTATAACGAACTGCCCTATAAATTTGAAGCGGGAACGCCAAATATTGCCGATGTAGTTGCTTTAAAAACCGCTTTGGAATACATCGCTTTTCATGGTAAAGAAAATATTGCCGCTCATGAGGATATGCTTCTTAAATATGCAACTGAACAATTATCTGAAATAGAAGGACTGAGAATAATTGGACAAGCAAAAGAAAAAATATCGGTAGTAAGTTTTGTAATGGATGGAATTCATCATCAGGATATTGGGGTATTGCTTGATAATCAAGGAGTTGCCATAAGAACTGGTCATCATTGTACACAACCATTAATGCAAAGATTCAATATTCTGGGAACGTCCAGAGCATCATTCGCTGTTTATAATACGGTGGAGGAGATTGATAAATTGGTGGTAGGATTGCATAAAGTTAAAAAAATGCTTTTGTAAAAATTTAAGATGACAATTAACGAATCACAAGACGAAATTATAGAAGAATTTGAATTGTTTGACGATTGGGCAGACAAATACGAATACATCATTGATTTAGGTAAAAAGCTTAAAGGGTTTCCTGAAGCACAAAAAACCGAAGATAACATTATCAAAGGTTGTCAGAGTAGAGTTTGGTTAAATGCTCATAGAGAAAATGAAAATTTAATCTTTGAAGCTGATTCCGAGGCAATTATCGTGAAAGGTTTGGTAAATATGCTCATCAGAGTTTTGTCGGGACATACACCTCAAGAAATTGCGAAAGCTGATTTGTACTTTATGGAAAAAATTGGAATGAGCCAACATCTTGCCCAAACTCGTTCAAATGGTTTGGCTTCGATGGTAAAACAAATGAAGAATTACGCAATTGCTTATTCATTGAAAAATTAAGAAAAAATGTCAGAATTAGAATTAAAAGAAGAAGTAATCAAAGCCATTAAGGAAGTTTATGACCCAGAAATTCCCGTGAACGTTTATGAGTTGGGTTTGATTTACGATATAAAAATATTTCCAGTCAATAATGTTTATGTATTGATGACTTTAACTTCACCATCTTGTCCATCAGCAGAAGCAATTCCTGCGGAAATTGAAGGAAAAATAAAGGAGATTGAAGGCATTTCGGATGTAAGTATTGAATTAACTTTCGATCCACCTTATTCACAAGATATGATGTCGGAAGTTGCCAAATTGGAACTTGGATTTATGTAGGGGTAATTTTAAAATGTATTAATTTTAAAATCAAATTGACACCTTTTAAATATAATAACTGTTTATTTTAAATAGCTTATTTGAAAATAATGACTTTTATTTTCAAATTTTCAAGCGGTTCACGGCCCGACGGTTCGCCGTCCAATTAATTAATATTAAATTAAGAAAATATGTACCCAGAACATTTAGTAGCTCCTATGCGTGCAGACATTGCAGAAGGAGGATTTCAAGAATTAAAATCAGCATTAGAAGTTGAAGTAGCAATGGCTGAAACAGGCACAACTTTGATGTTTATCAATTCTGTTTGTGGTTGTTCAGCACGTACTGCTCGTCCAGGTGTTAAAGAAGCTGTTTGGAATTCCGAGAAAAAACCAAATCATTTAGTAACCGTTTTTGCAGGTGTTGATCAAGAAGCAACCGCAAAGGCTCGTGAATATACTTTGCCATATCCTCCATCATCACCTGCGATTGCATTTTTCAAAGATGGTGAGTTGGTTCACATGGTAGAGCGTCATCACATCGAAGGTCGTTCGGCAGAATTAATTGCTACGCACTTAGAAGGTGTTTTTGAAGAATTTTGTTAAATATAGGTTATCAGTAATTTAGTAACAGCTATCAATAAAAAAAGTCCTCAAAATTCAATTTTGAGGACTTTTTTTATTGATTTTCAATAACTAAAACTACTTCCGATATTGCTCGATAATTTTAAAAATAGCTTTTTGAGTTTCTAAATTTTTGAAATATTCAAACATCAATTCATGTCCTTGAAAGTTCAAAATCAAGCCTGTTTCTAAATAATTAAATGCCTCTTTATATCTTCCTGATTTGATAAAATAAACAGCGGCTCGATAATATAATTCTGATTCTTCGGGCATTTGGTCAATGGCTGAAAGCATTAATTCTGCCGCCATTTCAAAATCCCCTTGTTCATGATTAACAACCGACCACTTTATCCATGCTTCTGGATTCATGGGTTCTAATTCTGCCGATTTTTGGTATGATTCCATGCCCGTCTCAATATTGCCCATACTTGTCTCAGCATCCCCCATAGCTAACCAGTAATAGGCATTTTTATCATCCAAGGCAAGGGCTTTTTTTAAGAAATGAATTGCTTCAAACCAACGTTGCATCTCGCACAGACATACGCCTACACCAAAATAACCGTCATCCCAATTTGGGTCAAGTTTTATGGCATCCTTATAATAGTGAATTGCTTCCGAAAAACGTCCTTGTCTTTCAATACTTGCTCCAAAACAACAATAAACTTCTGGTGTAATATCCTCATGTTCAAGACAATGACGATAAGCCTCCTCCGCTTTTTCCCAATTACCGAGGTTCATATAAGAATTGCCTAAATTGAAATACCCTGAAGAAAACTTATCATTGATAGCTACTGAGAACTCGTAAGCATCGGCAGCTTCTTCAAACTTTCCTAATTTAGAATACGCAATACCGATATTATACCAAGCATTTTCAGAATAAGGGTCAGTATCAATAAACTGCTGATAATAAGGCAGTGATTCTTCTAATTTACCTATCTCGTCTAAACTATTTGCCAGTTCATAAAGGGCATTTTCATTTTTGATATTTAGTTCAATCGCTTGTTTGAAAGCGGCAACGGCATTGTGATTTTTACCCCAACTTTGATAAGCCAAACCGATATTAAAATATACTTCATCTTTGTCTTCAGCAATGTCTAAAATTTCAGTAAGAATTTCAATGGCAGTTTGATAATCGCCTTTGAGATTATAGACGGTGCTTCGGAGATAAATAATATCCGTATCGGAAGGATTGTATAATTCAGCTTTATCAATTAATTCTAAAGCTTCATCATGCTTACCTTGATTAGCCAGCAATTCCGCTTTGCAAAGCATTAGCTCCAAAGAGTAAGGGTATTGTTCGAGTGCGAGTTCACAAGCTTGCATAGCATCGACAATTTTTCCTTCATCCATATAATGTTCCACGATTTGTTCGTAGGTATCAAGGTCGAAAAAAGTTGATTCCATGCGTTTTAGCATAGATTCGAAACGTTTTACGGAATGTAATGTCTCTTCTCGACGGTCTTCAAAATCTTGTTCCATCATTGATTATTTAGGGTTGGCATATCATTTAACAGTGAAAAGTTTTTAGTTACTGTTAAAAAATAAATCAAATTGTATTTTACTGATAGATAGTGTTATTGCTAATTTACCAATAAACTTTTATTTCACCAAACTCATTGATTGTTACTTATTTACAGGAAAAATTGTGCTAAGGATGATTTTGTAATGTACATAGTTTTGTCAGTATTAAGTATAACTTTATTCTACCCGAGCAAGTTTATTTGTACTATATTTTTCCAATAAATTTTTACAAATCCTATCTAAACTTTGGTCTAAACTTTTAAATGAAAAATTTGTCATTTTTTTTATTTTATCGTTTTGATATTCAAAAGAATGACTTGAAGAAAGTGCTGTTTCTTTGGTAATTAAAGGTGTATTTCCAGTAAAAAAACTTCTGACCGCCTCAAAACGCCAAATTATTCCAGTTAAAGATTTACCTAATAATGTTGAAGGGGCTTTTTTGTGAAATCGAAGGGCTACTTTCTCAAAAAAATCTTTGTAAATAATTTGTCCTGCACTCAAAATAAATTTTTCGTTTGAAATATCTGAAGTTGTTAATTTATAAATACATGCTGCCACGTCCTCAACATCCACATAATTCAGACTGCCTTCTGGGTAAAATTTATGCTCATCATAAACATATTTCAAAAGCTGTGTGCTCGTCTTGTTCCAATCGGTTTCCCCCAAAATTAGCGATGGATTTACAATGACAGAATCAAGTCCTTCCGCCTGCCCACGCCAGACCTCCATTTCAGCTAAATATTTGGTTTTGGCATAATTAGAATTAAATTCACTCTCTTCCCACGTAGCTTTTTCATTAATTTTTATAGCATGATTTAGTATTTTTTCATTCGGAATTTTACGTCCCAAAGCCGCTACTGAACTGACAAAACACAGTTTTTTAATGTTTTTTTCCAGACAAAGATTTACCACATTTATCGTTCCTTCCACATTAGTTTTAAACATTCTTTTACGGTCTTTTGGAGCAAATGATACGATAGCTGCTGCATGAACCACATAATTCACGTTTTCGATTGATTTCTCTAAAGCCAAAATGTCCAAGATGTCACCTTCATACCAAACTATCTGATTTTCAATATCTTTTAATAATGAAAAATCGCCATTTTCTCTTTTTAATCCTGCAACTTGAAAGCCTGATTTTAAAAAATGTCGTGCCGTAAAACTGCCTACTAACCCAGTAATACCTGTTATTAGAATTTTTTTTTCTTCTGTGATTTTCTTCATTTTTACTTCAAAACATTGACTTATCTTTGTGGACACAAAGGTAAATTACATTCAACGAAAAATACGTGATAAAGAAAGCAATTATTGATTTAGGTACGAATACGTTTCAGTTATTAATTGTAGAACATGACGGGGTGAATTATAAAACGATTCATGAAGATAGTTATGCGGCTAAGATTGGAAAAGGAGGTATTTCAGTAGGACTTATAACTGAAGAAGGAATTCAAAGAGGAATCAAAGGCTTGCAATATTTTCAGCAAGTGTTTGAAAAAGAAGGAATTACAAACGAAAATATTATAGCAACAGCCACAAGTGCCGTTAGAAATGCTAATAATGGAGATGAGTTTTGTCAAAGAGTTTTAGCTGAAACTGGTATCAAAATTCAAGTAATTTCTGGAGAAGAGGAAGCAACTTTGATTTATGAAGGAGTGAAATTAGGCATGAATATTGGGCTGAAACCTTCAATGATTATGGATATAGGCGGAGGTTCAGTTGAGTTTATTATTTGTGATAAGAATCGTATTATGTATAAACGAAGTTTTGAAATAGGGGGGCAACGATTAATTGACAAATTCATGACTACCGACCCCATTTCACCCCGTTCAGTTGGAGCATTAAAGGATTATTTGGAAGAACAATTATTGCCACTCACAAATGCCGTGCATCAATATGCTCCTGTGTGTGTTATTGGTTCGGCAGGGTCATTTGAGACTTTGATTGATATTTTTTACATGAAAACTCAAGGAAATTTACCACCTCACGAACAAGTTTCTTTTGAATTACCAATATCAGAATTTCATGATTCATTTTTGAAATTAGTTTCAAAAAACCATGGCGAAAGAATGGCTTTGGCGGGTATGATTGAGCTTAGGGTGGATATGATTGTGGTGGGTGTTTGTTTAATTGATTTTGTATTAAAACGATTTGGTATTCAGGAAATTAAGGTCTCTAATTATGCTTTGAAAGAAGGAATTTTGAGTAAAATTTTAAAGGAGAATATATAATTGGAAAGAGCAAAACAAGAGTACTGAATTGTAAAGTTTTTAAAAACTATTTTGATTAAATTTTTATTACTTTATTATATCCTTTCTTAATTGGATGAACCGCTTAATAATTTTAATAAAATATCATCATTTTTTGAATTATGAATTTAGATTATACCAATAAAAACACTTAATTTTGGAAAATAAAATATAACTATTTCAAGAAAGTAAAATCAAATAATATATGAAAATAGCGGTAATCGGAACGGGATATGTGGGTTTAGTAACAGGCACTTGTTTCGCTGAAACGGGTAATCAAGTAATTTGCGTTGATATTGACGCAAAAAAAGTAGAAAAAATGAAAAGTGGAATTATTCCAATCTATGAGCCTGGTTTAGAAGAATTATTTCTACGTAACTCCAATGAAGGAAGGTTAAAATTCACTACTTCACTTTCGGAAGGAATCAAAGATGCTCAAGTGATTTTTCTGGCCTTGCCAACACCTCCTGGAGCTGATGGTTCGGCAGATTTAAAATATATCTTGAAAGTTGCTGATGATTTAGGTCCAATTTTAGAAAAATATGCAGTCATAATTGATAAAAGTACCGTGCCTGTTGGAACCGCAGAAAAGGTTTATGCTGCCATTGCAAAAAATGCTAAAGTTGAATTTGATGTGGTCTCAAATCCAGAATTTTTGCGTGAAGGTGTTGCTGTGGAAGATTTTATGAGACCTGACCGTGTAGTAATCGGGACAAAATCTGACAAAGCAAAAGCCATGATGACTAAGTTATATGCTCCGTTGGTTCGTCAGGGGAATCCAGTAATTTTTATGGATGAGCGTTCAGCAGAAATGACAAAATATGCAGCTAATGCGTTTTTAGCTACAAAAATTACCTTCATGAACGAAATTGCAAATCTTTGCGAATTGGTTGGGGCAAACGTTGATGATATCCGCAGAGGTATCGGAACTGATTCACGTATCGGTAAAAGATTCTTATTTGCGGGCATTGGTTATGGCGGTAGTTGTTTTCCTAAAGATGTACAAGCCTTAGAGAAAACTTCAAAAGAAAATAGCTACGATTTCAAGATTTTACAGGCCGTTATGGATGTAAATGAAAACCAAAAGACTCGTTTAATTCCAATGATTAATGATTATTTTGGTGGAGATTTGAAAGGAAAAGTATTTGCCATGTGGGGCTTGGCTTTTAAACCATATACAGACGATATTCGTGAAGCACCAGCATTATATAATATTAAGGCACTTTTGGCAGCAGGAGCAACGATTAAGGCTTATGACCCAGAAGCGATGCCGAATGTAAAGGAAATTATAGGAGATAAAATTACTTATACGACTGGACCTTATGAAGCCTTAAAAGATGCTGATGCTCTTTTGATAATGACCGAATGGCCTCAATTTCGTACGCCTGAGTTTGAAGTAATGAATGTTTTATTGAAAAATAAAGTAATTTTTGATGGTCGTAATTTGTATGAATTAGGCGAAATTGCGGAGAAAGGATATACATATTACAGTATCGGAAGAGAAATAGTAAAATAAATTAATTTTCAAATTAATAATAATGAAAAGAGTATTAATAACAGGTGGTGCTGGTTTTTTGGGTTCACATCTTTGCGATAGATTTATTAAGGAAGGATTCCACGTAATTGCGATGGATAATCTCATTACTGGTGATTTAAAAAATATTGAGCATTTGTTCAAATTGCCCAATTTTGAATTTTATCATTGTGATGTTTCAAAGTTTATTCACGTGCCTGGCGAATTGGATTATATCCTTCATTTTGCTTCACCAGCTTCACCAATTGATTATTTGAAGATTCCAATTCAGACATTGAAAGTGGGATCATTAGGTATTCATAATTGCTTAGGTTTAGCCCGAGTGAAAAAAGCAAGAGTGTTAATTGCCTCAACCTCAGAAGTTTATGGAGATCCAACGGTTCATCCACAACCCGAAGAATATTGGGGAAATGTAAACCCAGTTGGACCACGTGGTGTTTATGATGAAGCAAAACGTTTCCAAGAAGCCATGACAATGGCTTATCATACTTATCATGGCTTGGAAACTCGTATTGTAAGAATCTTTAATACTTATGGTCCACGTATGCGTCTAAATGATGGGCGTGTATTACCTGCATTTATTGGACAAGCTCTTCGTGGTGAAGATTTGACTATGTTTGGTGACGGTTCTCAGACAAGAGCATTCTGTTATGTGGATGATTTAGTTGAAGGAATTTATCGTTTATTATTGTCGGATTATGCTCAACCTGTAAATATTGGAAATCCAGATGAAATTACGATTAGAGAATTTGGAGAAGAAATTATTAAATTGACAGGTACGAGTCAAAAATTAATTTCGCTGCCTTTACCAACGGACGACCCAAAACAACGTAAACCAGATATTACCAAAGCAAAAGCATTGTTAGGTTGGGAACCCAAAGTTTCAAGGTCAGAAGGTTTGAAAATTACTTACGAATATTTTAAATCTTTACCAAATGATGAATTGTTCAAGATGGCTAATCACCGAGATTTTGAAAAGAAATAAGCAATAGTTATATTATAAAAAAGATCCTTAGAAATAATTTTCCGAGGATCTTTTTTTGTTGCTAATAAGTAAATTCCTTTACAACTTAATCCGTTTTACCTTATTGTAAAATCGCCAACTCAACAGACTTGCGGAGGCAAAAAGAGCCAAAGTCAATCCAATCCAAATGCCAATATGTTTCATACCGTATTGAAAACCAAGGATATAGCTCATTGGTAAGCCAACACCCCAATAAGCAAAAATGGTTATAATGGTAGGAATATTTACATCCTGCATACCTCTTAAAATTCCTAAACTAACGGTTTGAATACCATCGAATAATTGGAAAAAACCTCCCCAAATAATCAACTCAGCCGCCAACATAATCACGTGTTCATCTTTTACATAACTGGCAAATTCTACATTAAAAATTAATAGAAAGATCGCACAAATTGCCATAAAAATAAAGCCCATAACCAATGCGGTTGTACCAGCTTTGAAGATAGCAATGCGACTTCTTTCACCCACACCAGCTCCTACTCGAATTCCACCCGCTACTGCAATACCCGTAGCTGCCATATACGTAAGCGAAACATAGCCGATTGCCACTAAATGAGCGGCCTTGTGTTCGATGCTTATCCAACCCATCATCACAACCGCACCATAGAAAGCTGCAATTTCTGAAAACCCTTGTAAACCACTTGGAATGCCTATTTTTAAAATATTTTTTATTAATCTACTCAAACTTTCGAAGGATATTTTGTCTTGAAGATATTGCTTAAAAGTAGTAGTCCGAAAGATAAAATAGGCTAAAGTAATTGCCATATAAATTCTCGAAATAAGGGTAGCAACCCCTGTTCCATTCAATCCCCAATTTGGGAAAAACCATACGCCATTGAGAAAACAATAATTAAGAATTATATTCATAATCAGAGCAGAAAAAGTGATTTTCATGCCCAATTTAGTATATCCCAAGCCGTCAGTAAAACTCTTCATCGCAGTAAATATAAACGAAGGAATAGTTGATAAAGTCATTAACCATAAATATTCCTGAGTAAGCGTTTTTATTTCAGTCGGTTGTTTAAATATTTCTAAATGATATCCGATAAAAACGACAATCGAACAACAAAATATACCCATTATTAATGCTACAATAACATTTGATTTCAATAGTCTGAAACATTCAGAAAAATTGTTTTCAGCCTTTGCTTTAGATACCAATGGGGCAATTATTTGCAGGCATATATACCCGATAATGGCAATATTGATAAGAATTCCATTGGCATCAGCAGAAGCAGCAAGAGCTTGAACTGAACCCTTATCCATTCTGCCTACTTGGACAGTATCGGCAAATCCCATTAACATTATTCCTAATTGACCCGCAATGATTGGTAGTGCTAAGTGATAAGTGGCAATAATATCGGATTTGTAATTTAATAGTAGTTTTTTCAATGGATTGTTTATTTGACGATAATTTCTCGAATGAAATTATCGTCAAATTTAAGGAGAGGATTCGATTTTATTCATTATTAAAAAATAAGAATAGTTTTAAGCAAAAGTAATAAACACAAAATGGCAAACAACGTTAGCGTTATTTGCCATTTAAAAGAAATAGGAATTTTTATTTTCCTGTTTTCTCTTCTACTTTTTTAGCTGTTTTATGAACACTATGTTTTACTTTGCGTACAACTTTTATGGATGTTCTTTTAGTAGCTTCAGCGGCTTTTTTGCCTGCTTCTCCAACATCTTGTGCTGCTTCTTTTGTTTCTTCTCCGACTTTTTTTCCAGCTCTTTTGGTAGCTCGGGCAGCATCTTTAGCAGCTTGTTTAGTTTTATCAACTCCTTTATCCAATCTTTGTCCTGCTGTTTGTCCGAAAGAAAGTGCAGAAATTGTAAGTAAAAATGCAATCGTTAAAATGCTCTTTTTCATGGTATTTTTTGTTTAAGTATACGATGAAAGTAACAACAATGTACCATAATGATTTTTTGTAAAATACGGGGAAATAATTCCTCATGTGTTTAATTATGTCCATTTTTTAAATACCCAAATTTCTTTTTTAGGATGATAACTGTTTACGTTACACATTTCTCCAAAATCATTTTGACATTATTTAATATTCTAAAAACATATAAACTTCTCCTCTTAAAATTCTTTCATTTGTTAAGGGGTTTTCTGAAAAAATATTTTACAAAACCCAAATCTCAAAAAAGTATAATATTTAAGCACTATTATTTCTAAAAATCATGGAATTGTGAAATTTCTTCCATAATTTTGCACCCGAAAATAGAGTATTTTAGTATTGAATAGAGTACAGGAAAGTATTTTTTTCCAATCCCTAAATCTTAAAGTCTCTATATTCACTGAACAAAAATCACAAAAAAACTTATAAATAATGGCATCAGTCAGACCAGATGAAGTATCAGCAATTTTGAGAGAACAACTCTCAGGAGCAAAGTCAGAAGCTGAACTTCAAGAAGTAGGTACCGTATTGCAAATCGGTGATGGTGTAGCCCGTATTTACGGACTAACGAAAGTACAAGCAGGTGAATTAGTCGTTTTTGAAAACGGTTTGAAAGCTCTTGTTTTGAACCTCGAAGAAGATAACGTCGGAGCAGTATTATTAGGAGACGCATCGGGAATCAAAGAAGGTGACACTGTAAAACGTACAGATGAAATCGCATCAATTAAAGTTGGTGATGGTATTTGTGGACGTGTAGTGAACACACTTGGAGAACCAGTTGATGGTAATGGTCCAATCACAGGTGATTTATACGAAATGCCTTTGGAACGTAAAGCTCCAGGTGTGATTTTCCGTCAGCCAGTGACTGAACCTCTACAAACAGGTATTAAGGCAATTGATGCCATGATTCCAGTAGGTCGTGGACAACGTGAATTGGTTATTGGTGATCGTCAGACTGGTAAAACTACCGTTTGTATTGATACTATCATCAATCAAAAAGAATATTTTGATGCAGGTACTCCTGTGTATTGTATATATGTAGCTTGTGGACAAAAATCTTCAACTATTAAACAAATTGAGCAAACGCTTCGTAAGGCAGGTGCAATGGATTACACAGTAATTGTTGCGGCAGGTTCATCTGAACCAGCAGCTATGCAATTCTACGCTCCATTTACGGGTGCTGCAATCGGTGAATTTTTCCGTGATACAGGTCGTCCTGCTTTAATTATTTATGATGATTTATCGAAACAAGCGGTTTCATATCGTGAAGTTTCTCTTTTACTCCGTCGTCCTCCAGGACGTGAAGCATACCCAGGAGACGTTTTCTATCTTCACAGCCGTTTATTAGAACGTGCTGCAAAGATTAACTCTTCAGACGAGATTGCTAAAAACATGAATGATCTTCCAGATTCTATCAAGCATTTGGTAAAAGGTGGTGGTTCATTAACGGCTCTTCCAATTATCGAAACTCAAGCTGGTGACGTATCTGCTTATATTCCTACAAACGTAATTTCAATTACGGATGGACAGATTTTCTTGGAAACTAACCTTTTTAACGCAGGTATTCGTCCTGCCATCAACGTAGGTATTTCGGTATCTCGTGT
This sequence comes from Arcicella sp., assembly GCA_014376355.1. Taxonomy (GTDB): domain Bacteria; phylum Bacteroidota; class Bacteroidia; order Cytophagales; family Spirosomataceae; genus Arcicella. The sequence continues at coordinate 12,161 of JACMRQ010000462.1, forward strand.
GGGTGGTAATGCACAAATCAAGTCGATGAAAAAAGTAGCTGGTACCTTAAAATTAGATCAAGCACAATTCCGTGAATTAGAAGCTTTTGCTAAATTTGGTTCAGATTTAGATGCTTCTACTAAATTAACCATTGAACGTGGTAAGCGTAACCTTGAAATGTTGAAGCAACCGAATGGGGCTCCACAAAGAGTTGAAGAACAAGTTGCGATGATTTTCCTTTCGACTAAAGGTCTTTTGGATAATGTTGCAGTAAGTAAAGTTCGTGCTTTTGAGAAAGATTTTGTAAACGTAATGAACGCAACCCAAAAATCAACAATGGAAGCCTTGAAAGCAGGTAAATTTGATGATTCTTTGACGGACGTTTTAACGAGAATATCGAAAGAAGTAGCTCCAAAATACGCTTAATTTAGGTTTAAAGTTTAAAGTTTAAAGTCTATGAGTTTGGAGTTTTGAAGTAAAAGTTGAAAGTTGAAGTTGAAAGTAAAAAGTCAATGAATTAAAAGTTTATGAGTTTTTTGAACTCTAAACCTTAAATTCTGATCTCTAAACTCTGAACTCTGAACTCTGAACCTTAGACTCTGAACTCTAAACGCTAAACTCCAAAAATATGCCTTCATTAAAAGAAGTCCGTAACCGAATTGTATCGGTAAATTCCACTCAACAAATAACGAAAGCCATGAAAATGGTTTCGGCAGCCAAACTTCGTCGTGCAACAGAAGCTATTACACAGATGCGTCCGTATTCACAGAAATTGACTGAAATGATTGCAACTGTTTCTGCAAATGCTGATAGTGTGGAGGGAAATCCATATACAGTAGTTCGTGAAATAAAAAACGTATTAGTAATTGCAGTAACCTCCGACCGTGGTTTATGTGGTGCTTTTAACGCTAATGTTGGAAAAGTTGTTATCAATCTTATAGATGAAAAATACGCTTCTCAACAAGCCGCTGGAAAAGTTGAAATCATGGCAATTGGTAAGAAGGGAAGTGAATATTTGACTCGTCGTGGCTATAATGTTACCAATAAGTTTGCTGGTATTTACGCTCGTTTAAGTTTTGCTACTGTTCGTGAAGCCGCTGAAGATGCCATGAAAGGTTTTGAGGAAGGTAGATATGACGTTGTTGAAGTAGTTTATAATCAATTCAAAAATGTGGCAACCCAAGTTCTGACTATTGAGCAAATTTTGCCAATGGTTGAAAAGAAAAATGACTTAGTAAAAAAGTCTAATGTTGACTATATTTTTGAACCATCAGAAGAAGAAATTATCACTGAATTGATGCCAAAAGCGTTGAAATTGCAGATTTACAAAGCTGTTTTAGAATCTAATGCTTCTGAACATGGTGCAAGAATGACAGCAATGGATAAAGCAACGGATAATGCCGGTGAATTAATTAAAGAATTAAAATTACAATATAACCGTTCACGTCAGGCGGCAATTACGAAAGAAATTCTCGAAATCGTGGGTGGTGCAGAGGCATTGGCAGCCGCATAGTTTAAGTAGAGATTTTCTGTTAAAAAGGCTTTTCGAGCAATCGAAAAGCCTTTTTAATTTTATTGAAAGAGTAAAAATGAAGTATACAAATTACCTTGCCAATGCTTGTATGTTTTTGGTATTCGTAATTTAAGGAATTTTCCCATAAAGAAAACTTAAATTTCAATACGCAATGAGCGTATAAATAACGTTCATATTGTAGTTTTCAGAAGGAATCAATACAGATAATCCTTGGATTTCATATTGAACAGGGATATTTATATGATTTTTTGTCCCCGTAAAAAATAATTGCTCCAAGTTGCTAACTTGTTGATACGAAGTGAACCCAACGGGTAGTATTGAACTCCCCAATACCCCCAGACCATCACCTGTTTTATGGACCCATAAAATAAGAGAAGCATTCCAAAATGAATCTTGCTTGTGTACATCTACTCGCCAACTTACATTGGTAACTGGAACTGATATATCCAACAAGGTTTGATTTAATGAACTCGTGAGCGTCGTATTATAGTCATTTCCTGCTTCCGAAATTGAGCTTGAAGGTACGAAAATGGACCAAGATCCCGTTATATTGAGAGATTGAGATTTTACCGAAAAAGCTGACAACAGGATGAGTAGTGGTATTATAAAATTTATCATTCTTTAATTATCTGTTAAAGTGAAAATGATTGCATAAACATTACTCTCACCTTTAAGCAAACTATAATCATTAATAATGAGTGAGAATTTTAATTTATATCCATTATTGAGACCATCCCCTGTGAATGCTCCACCAATGTTATCAATAATTCTGACCGGTGAGTTAGATAAATTGACTAAAGGTATACTATTGCCTAAAATTCCTGCACCCACTCCCGTAAAACCAGAAGTCTCTAAAATGATTCCATAACCAGATGATAATCTTTCGGAAGTAATTTGAACCGATATGTGTCTGCTTGAACCTAAAGGAAGTGCAGAAGTAAAATTTAACCATTTTATATCGCTGCTCTCACTGTTTTGTAAGGCTTTCCCTGCTTCAGAAGGGTTGTCAAATTTTAATCTAATTATTTCTCCTTTGGGTTCCACATCCAATAGGGCAACAGAGGGTAAATTGACTCCAATATTGGCAATGGCTTGGGAAAAACATAGCTGTTGATAAACACAAAAAAATATGAAGAATAAATATCTCATTTCTTTGTAGATAGCTGATGCGTTTTATTAGAAAAATGAATTTTTCTTTCTTTTGGCGTAATAGTAATTAATATTTCTTTCCCGAGGTTTGCTGTTAAATCAATGTATTGGTCAGAGTTTAGGATTGAAAATTGATCTAATTGACCGGGAATCCATGCTATTACTTTCCATTTGCCAAGTTTTATTTCTTTAAATGAGAATTCATCTTTGCCATTGACTTGCGTCAAAAAGTTTTCTTTTTCGTTGTATAACTTTACCAAAACTACGGGCTTTTGTTTAGTAATATCTACGGCTCCAATACTTTCGCTTTTTTGAAAAATTATTCTTCCCATAATTGCCCCTGTTTTTGTCAGAGGAATGACAATTTTATAGGTAGAATCAGATCTTACAATAATTTCTGAAGGTGTTTGCAGGGAAGTAATTACACCTGATTCAATAGATGAAGGCACTAAATTAATAAAATACTTACTGGGAACTAAGTCATTAAATTGAAAAAAGCCTTTAGCATCGGTTACAAAACGTTTATTCCCTAATTGTACAATAATTCCTTTCAGATTAATACCTTCGCTCAGACCCACAACTTGCCCTTTAATACTACTCAATTTTTTATTGCGGGCAATGGGAGCATTGAATTTAAAACTATATTTCAAGGCAAAAAATTGACTGTCTTGATTACTCATTTGAGTATTAGGCACAAAAGCTCCCCCGCCTGTGAACGTTAAATCATGATTGCCTAAATGTAAATTAGCGTTTATGTCTAAAAACGATTTTGTTTCTATGAGTTCATCGGGGGCATAATTATTACGAAACATCATAGAAGCACTAAAAATTTTAGATAAAGCTATTCTTAATGAGCCTCCATAATAATAAAAATTTCTTGTAGCATTGTCATCCGAGAATTTACTGGTTCTCTGGTAATCAAAATATCCACCAATCCATAACCACGGAAGTACCTCCATACGGGGCTGAATCATATTCTGAATTAACCTTTGATTTACCGAAGAATCAGTCTTTACTAAAAGGTTTTGAGAAGTGCCGAATCTTCCATCATACCCAAAAGTGAATTTTGGTGTATTGATATAATAAGTTATTTTACCAAATTTTTCAGTGAAATGGAAGCGTTTTACACTTGATTTATCCTCACGTTCCCGTGCTTCATAACTCATAAATATACGATTGACCTTATTAATCTGATAATTTAGTGATAACATACCGTTTTGAGAATAGGGCGAAGAAGTAAAAATGGTAAAGTCATGACTTGGATTTAATCGAGTTATGTTACTAACTAAGTTTACACTCATTTTTTTTGACAAATAATAATTGATGCTATTAATTAGTAAATAACTGTCTTTATAAAATCCGTAGAAATTTTTTCCAGTATAAATTAAATCATTATTAATTTGAAAGCCACCTATCCGCCAAATTAACCGATTAAAGACCCCAAAATCTGCTTTTCCTTGTGAAAAACTACTTGATACTTCATTGTCAATACTAAAATTTTTAAGGTGTATTGCCGTAGAAACTCCATAAAATCGAGCATCAAAAACCTGTAAGTTGTTATCGACTAAAGTTTTGGACAAAAGGTTGAACGAAAAAGTAAATTTTGCTGAGGGTTTTACTGTAAAAATACCCCCATAGGTATCTCTTTGACTTGGATAAAGCCTTGGATTGACGTAAAATAACGAAAAATCTATCTTTTTGAATGACTGATCAAACCTTGCTCCTCTACCAAAACGCCCTAATTCTGTCAAACTATTTACTTTCATGGTATAATCTCCGACCGTAATGGTTGTTCGTTTCTTATAAGTATATTCAAACGAGTACTGGTCGTAACTACCTGTAGAAGGTACATTGAATTGATTAGGACCGTGTACAATAAAATTGAAGTAGTGTTTTTTGGCGAAATCAATATTTCCTTTACCTCGAATATCATATTGGTAACTTGGTATATATTTATTTCCAATCATAAAATTGTTGTACCACACACTCATTTCAATTGGGAAGCGTAAGTAGGGATCACTTTCTTTGCTTTTATTGGAATATACTGAAACGGAAACTGTTTTTGAAATAGGATGGATTGAATCTTTTATGACTATTTGCAAATCGGATGAAGTAGTCCAAGAATCCTTAGTAGATATTGGAATAATCTGAACAACTTTTACACGTAAAGACTGATTAGGTTCTACCGTTACGGAATCAACTTTATTTTCTATTTCATTGTTCTTTACACCTACTCTTTTTCTGTGTTTAAAGGGAATAAGTTTTTTTAAATTTCCTGTTAGCGTATCTGGCTTTGGTAACTCTATTTTTCCATGCAAAGTTTTCAAAATAACCTTTTCTGTAGTATTTCCTGAGTTTTGAATTATAAATTCTGTGGTTAGTGTATCACCTTCCTTAACATATTCGGGTATATTCAGCGTTAATATTTCAAGATGTTGAACTCTTTCAACTTCAATGATTTGCGTTTTACTTTCAGTTTTATATCCTTCCCCAGTAACGCTTATTCCCAAATTATACATACCCTTCGGCGTAAGTCCCGAGGCGGCAATGGTATAAATGAATTTAACGCTTTGTTGCCCTTTGAAAACACTTGGTTTTTTGCTCATCAGTATATGCCAATCTTTAGGTAATGTAATGACAACTTCTACGTTATTTTCAAAATAATTGCTGCTCTTCACATCCAAAAAAAGCGTAAAGTATTCTCCAGGTTTTATTTTATTCGGTGGATTTAATACTCGAATACTCAGAGAATTCTGTGCGGAAATATCGAATGATACCACCATTAACAGAAGTATGCGAAACAGCTTTTTCAAGGTAATTTTAAACTAATACGCTGTATACTTGATATGTTAGTGTGAATATATATGAAGACTCTAAGGAACTGTAAATTAAATAAATTTTAGTAGAGAATAGGTTGGTAATAACAATCAATAAGTTGAATACTTTAAATATCTAATGCCAAATTGATAAAAGCATAAAGATACGCCTCAAAACTTCTTGTTTTAACGGTAATGTATATACGTATTTATTGTTCTGTCTAAATTTTAGATTTATGGTAAAATGTCGTTTTATTTTAAATAAAATAGTGGATTTTATTATTGAAAATTAAAAACTTAGTAAATTAAGGCCATTTTGCATCATTTTCTTCCATAATTATTAGATAATCTCTATGTTTATATTTTCCCCAAATAAGTCCGTGCCATTATCGGCTACTAAGACTCCGCTATATTTGCCTTTGGGTACATCTTTTAGTTCTATTTCAAAATCATTGCAATGAGTCGGATATACCTTTTTTTGAGACCCGTTTATCACCTTTACTTTTACACCCTCCTCGTTAAAAATCTCAATGTTTAACTTTGTTCTTGCCAAAAAAAATCCTTCATTTTTCAATTTTATCTGGATAATCTTAGCAGAACCATCCGTTTGTTTAAAACCTACTTTTTCAAAAACGATTTTAGGACTCTCAAATGCTCCGATATCCGTCAAAATTTGAATGGCGTATCGAACTTTTGAATCAATTTGTATTCCTTGACGCTTTTCTTCTTGGAGTTGATCGGTCATTTCCACCATAATGATTGACCAATACGTGCCACTTTCAATCATTCCAGTAGGAACTTTTATGGTGTAAGTTACTTCATATTCCTCATTGGGTTGCAGTACTTTTTCATCAACGCTGGTTTTTAGCCATTTTCCTAATGAGTAATTGTGGCTACCAATATCTTTATAATCAATGGCCACATTGCAGGAAAGAATTAAATCTTGCTGATAAATTAAAAC
>JACMRQ010000463.1 GCA_014376355.1 Arcicella sp.
ACCATTTATGTTAAGGAGACATAAATCGCAAGTAGCCACCGAATTACCGCCAAAAATTGAGGCTATTCATTACGCTCAAATGACTGAATTACAGGAAATAGAGTACGAAGAAGCGAAGGCATATTACCGTAATATGATTCTTAACCACATCGAAAAAGAAGGCATTTCAAAATCGCAAATTATGGTTTTGCAGGGTTTGACAAAATTGCGACAATTAGCGAATCATCCCCGATTAACTGATAAAGAATATGAAGGAGATTCTGGAAAATTAGATGATGTTATTCAGAAATTAGATACGATTTTGGAAGAAGGACATAAAGTGTTAATTTTTAGTCAATTTGTAAAACATCTCAACCTTTTTAGAGAACACTTGAATAAAGAATCTCGCTCGTATGCCTATTTGGATGGTAGCACCAATGACCGTCAGGCACAGGTAGAATTGTTTCAAAATAACCCAGATATTAAAATTTTCTTGATTTCATTAAAAGCAGGTGGATTGGGTTTAAACCTTACAGCGGCAGATTATGTCTTTATTTTGGACCCCTGGTGGAATCCAGCCATTGAAGCTCAGGCAGTGGATAGGGCTCACAGAATTGGGCAAGTAAATACCGTTTTTACCTATAAATTTATTACAAAAAATACGGTTGAAGAAAAGATTTTGGCCTTGCAACAAAGCAAAAAACGCCTTGCCAATGAATTAATTACGACGGAGGAAAGTTTTGTGAAATCACTTTCTAAGGATGATGTTTTGGCTTTGTTGGCGTAGAATCAAGGTAACTTTTAGGCTTCCAACTGCATCTTTGTTATATTTGAAATTACATTCCCTACTAAACCTCTGAAAATGCTTCTAAAAAATGCCAAAATATTAGCCGTTGATGATGACCCAGACGTATTGGTGGCGGTGAAAATGCTCCTTCGTCCAGAGGTGAAAGAAATTATTACTGAGAAAAATCCTGAGAAAATTTTGTTGCTTTTAGCCCAAAAACAATTTGATTTGATATTGTTGGATATGAACTATAAAAGTTCCTTAAATACGGGAAATGAGGGAATTTTTTGGCTTCGTAAAATTCGAGAAATCAACAAAACCGTTGCCGTGATTATGATTACGGCGTATGGCGATATTGATTTGGCAGTGCGTTCGGTAAAGGAAGGGGCGAATGATTTTGTGTTGAAACCTTGGCGAAATGAAAGACTTTTGGAAACGATTGAAAACTGTTATCAACAATCAATTGCGGGTAATAAACAAAGTACAAAAAAGACTTTTTTAAAAGCTGAAACGTCCTTGCTTGGTTCTTCCGAAGCGATGCAAGATGTGCTGTATAAAATTGAAAAAATTGCACCTACGGATGCCAATATTTTAATTCTTGGGGAGAATGGAACGGGTAAAACCGAAGTGGCTAAACTGATTCATCAAAAATCATTACGGAATCAAAAAGCCTTTGTACACGCTGATTTAGGCTCATTAACTGAAAGTTTATTTGAATCTGAACTCTTCGGACATAAAAAAGGAGCGTTTACCGATGCCCGTGAAGACCGTGCGGGTCGCTTTGAATCTGCCCATGAAGGAACGCTTTTTTTGGATGAAATTGGGAATATTTCACTCCCGCAACAAGCTAAATTATTGAGTGTTTTGCAGAATCGAGAAGTAACCAGATTAGGCACAAACGCTCCCATTTCAATTGATATTCGGCTTATTTCAGCAACTAATGCCCCCATTAAAGAGATGGCTTCGCAAAATCAATACCGCAAGGACTTAATTTATCGTTTGAATACCATCGAAATCATGCTTCCGCCTTTACGTATGCGAGGAAATGATGTAACCCTTTTAGCGGAATATTTCATGAAAATTTATGGCGAAAAATACCATAAAAATTTAGTTGAAATTGACGAAAAAGCTAAAACAAAACTTCGGCAATATACTTTTCCAGGAAATATCAGAGAACTCCAACATAGTATTGAAAGAGCAGTGATTATGGCGGATAATCAGGTAATTACAGCGAGAGATTTGGACTTGAATTCGTCGATTGAAACGCCTGTAATAATGTCGCAAGAAAGTTTAACCTTACGGATTGATGAAATAGAAAAATCTACCATTCTGAAAGCCATTGAACGACACGAGGGAAATATTACAAAAGCCGCCCGTGAGTTAGGATTAACTCGGACGGCTCTTTATCGGAGATTGGGAAAATATGATATTTAAAATCCGTGTGCCATAAACAATTATTGATGAAAACACGCTATGAAATCAGTTTAACCATTCGAGTTATTTTGTTGCTTGCCAGCATCACGGCAGCCGCTTTTTGTATTGTTAGTAATCGCTACACTTTGCTGATTTTTGTGGGCTTAATGATTGTTCTTCAGATACTTAACTTCATTCAATTTATTAATAAAACCAATACTGAACTTTCTCAATTTATCGAAGCCGTTCAATATCGGGACTTTTCTTTACAATTTACCGAAAAAAATGCTCCCGTTTCCGTTCGACAACTTCGTAGGGCTTTTAATCAAATTAATGCCACTTTCAAACAACTTTCTTCCGAACGGGAAGAGCAATATCAATACCTCCAAAAAATATTAGAATTGGTGGATACTGGAATTCTTTCTTATGACCAAGAAGGCAATGTTGGCTGGATAAATGAGGCTTTTAAACGGATGATGAACATTCCTTATTTACGAAATATTTCTTCACTCGAAAAAAGAGATATATCTGTATATCAAGCTATTATAAGTCTTGAAAATGGAAATAGTCAATTAGTAAAAATCAATCACAAACAGGTTTTATTAGCAAAAACCACCTTTTTGAACGAAAATATTGAGACAAGCTTAATTGCTTTTCAAAACGTAAATGAAGCCATTGAAGATACTGAAGCCCAAGCTTATCAAAAACTTTTGCGAGTAATGACCCACGAAATTATGAACTCCGTCGCACCAATTGCCTCTTTGGCGGAGACGATGGAAAGAGCCGTTGCCCGTAGGAAGGAAGAAAAATTAAAGAGTGGAGAAAATGATGATGAATTTGATGATATTTCTTTAGGGATTTCAACCATTCGTAAACGAAGTGAAAACCTGTTGAAGTTTGCCGATACCTATCGTCAATTAGCCAAAATTTCTATGACTTCGTTCTCAAAATTCTGTATCCGAGATTTATTTGAAGGCGTTGAAATATTATTAGAAAATCAAATTGAACAACAAAATATTGAGTTTGATGTCATCATTAAAGATTTTGAATTGACGATTGAGGGTGATATGGTTTTAATTGAACAAGTGCTTATTAATTTGATAATCAATGCTATAGATGCCGTTCAGCATCAGTCAAGCCCTAAAATTACGATTTCAGTCTTTCAAAATAATCAACAACAAGTAATCATTGAAGTTCGAGATAATGGCGTGGGAATGTCGGATGAGTTAATGGATAAAATTTTTGTGCCATTTTTTACTTCCAAACCCAACGGTTCGGGCATAGGATTAAGTTTATCGAAACAAATTATGGCTTTGCACAAGGGTACAATCACCGTAAATTCGGTTGAAAGACAAGGAACTGCTTTTAGACTGGTATTTTGAGTAATTTCTAAATTTAATAATTCATGATAAAATCTCAACTCCGCAAATATTATTTGTCCAAACGTAAGGCAATTTCTGCCGAAGAAATTGTTATTAAAAGTCGGCAAATTACTGATTTATTCTTTCAAAATTTTGACCTTTTAAAAGTTGAAAATATCCATATTTTCCTTCCAATTATAAAGCATAATGAGATTAATACGTGGCTGATTATTAGAAGGTTACAGCATAAGTTTTCAAAAATCGTTATTCTTATTCCAAAAATTATCCCAGAAATTTTTGGGATAGAAAATTTTCCTTTTGATGAAAAAAAGTTAGTAGAAAATAAGTGGGGAATTTTAGAACCTTCGGGAGAAAATCAAGATAAAATACAGCCGAAAGAAATAGATTTAGTCATTATTCCACTGTTAATTTTTGATAAAAATGGTAATCGAGTGGGCTACGGAAAGGGCTTTTATGACCGTTTTTTGCAACAATGTAACCCTAAAACCTTAAAGATTGGTATATGTTTAGAAGAGCCTCTTGAATTGATTGAAGATATAAACAAATTTGATGTAAAAATGGATTTTTGTATAACACCTGATAAAATTTATACTTTTAAGCATAATTTAAAAGCCTAAAAATCAAATACTTAGCTATCTCATAACTCATATCTCACCACCAATAACTTAAAAATCCTTTTCTCTTCCAACTTTATAGACTAAGTTTGCAAACTTTTTCAGTAATCTTATTTCCGTGAAAATCAGGATATTACTCATTTTTTTAATAGGTTTTTATTCCAAATCATTCGCTCAGATTGATAAGAAATTGTTATTTCCGATAGAGGTTAAACAAAGTTTTTGGGGTACAAAATTTATTTATGACCGTCAAACCCTTGAAAATCCTTTGGCTTTGCAGATTCCTTTGTTACAGTTGAGAGATACGGAAGTAAATGTTGAATATCTGACCTTCAAAAAACAGCGAAAAATAGTTCAAATGGTTAGTTTAATTTCAACAGGATTTTCGCTTTATACCATTTTTAATCGAGAGAAAGTTTCAAATGGAGCCTATTGGGGAACGGTTGGAGGATTAGGTTTCGTTTCATTCTATTTGAATATTAAATCGAATTTGCATTTAAGTAAGGCAATAAAAAAATATAATGAAGTCGTTTCAGAAAATAAAGTAGGCTTAATTTTTGATAAATCTTTTAATAATCAAGCCATTTTCGGGGTTGGCATTTCGCATAGTTTTTAGAATATTTTTATATAATCAATTCATAATCAATTAGTTAAAATGAAAGTAGCAGTAGTCGGAGCCACAGGTTTAGTCGGTAGTGAAATCCTAAAAGTGTTGGCGGAACGTAATTTTCCCGTAACAGAACTTATTCCAGTTGCCTCTGAGCGTTCAGTGGGTAAACAGGTTGAGTTTAAGGGTAAACAGTACACCGTAGTAGGTTTTGATGATGCAATAAAGATGCAACCCAACGTAGCGATTTTCTCGGCGGGCGGTGGCACATCATTGGAATTAGCCCCAAAATTTGCCGCAGCTGGCATCACCGTTGTCGATAATTCATCGGCTTGGAGAATGGACGAAACCAAGAAATTAATCGTACCAGAAATCAATGCCCATACGCTTACACTTGAAGATAAAATTATTGCAAACCCCAACTGTTCAACGATTCAGATGGTGGTGGTAATGAACCCGTTACATAAAAAATATAAAATTAAACGAGTAGTTGTTTCAACGTATCAGTCGGTTACGGGAACGGGAAAAGCAGCGGTTGATCAACTTTTTGCCGAGCGTGAAGGACGTACAGATGTTCCTGCGGTTTATCCACACAAAATTGACTTGAACGTTTTGCCACACATTGACGTATTTTTAGATAATGGTTACACCAAAGAAGAGATGAAAATGGTGAACGAAACCAAAAAAATCATGATGGATGATTCGATTCAAGTGACTGCTACTACTGTGCGTATCCCAACCATTGGTGGACATTCAGAATCCGTAAATATTGAGTTTGAAAATGATTTTGATGTAGAGGAAATGAAACAAATTTTGGCAGAAGAAGAGGGAATTATACTACAAGATGATCCTAAAAATGCCATTTATCCAATGCCTATTACTGCACATGGAAAAGATGAGGTTTTTGTCGGGCGTATTCGTCGTGACTTTACTCAACCAAATACTGTGAATATGTGGATTGTGGCAGATAATTTACGTAAAGGAGCGGCAACAAATGCCGTTCAAATTTGCGAAGCGTTAGCCAAAAATGGTCTTATTTAGTGATTTGATAAGGTTTGTTAAAATGTGGAGACAAGGCAATATGCCTTGTCTTTTTTTGTATTTTTTAATTTTTTGTAAAAAATAAAACCTATTTTTGATTTAAAACTTCATACACAATCATGAATCATAAAGCCGTTTCAATCAGACCCTTTATCGGAGCCAAAAACTTTGAAATATCTCGTAAATTTTACCAAGATTTAGGATTCCAAGAAGTTATTTTAGAACATAATTTATCTTATTTTAAAATAGAAGGAATTGGGTTTTATCTGCAAGATTATTATATAAAAGATTGGATTGATAATTCCATGATTTTTATGGAAGTTGATAGCGTTGAAAGATATTACCAAGAACTTTTTGCTTTAAACTTATCTTCAAAATATGAAGATGTAAGGCTGATTCCCATTAAAACGAATGATTGGGGAAAAGAATGTTTTTTGCATGACCCTTCTGGAATTCTTTGGCATTTTGGAGAATTCTTTAATCCATAGTTTAAGTTAATCTATCAAAACTTTTTAATCCAAATTTGTGTTGAAAGTGGATAAATCAGATAACAATGGAAAACGAAGAAACAGAGAATACTAAATTCGACCGCATTATCGAAGCTCGGATGAAATTGAAAAATCGATTTGAGGAGAAGATGAAATTAACGCCTTCCATGGCGGATGAGAAACCCCAAGGTAAAGGTATTATTAATCGTCATGGAATGCCAAATACACCTGTTGGTCAGACACTTACCACTAAATGGCCAGTCCTTGATTTAGGTTATCAGCCCAAAATTCCTTTGGATAAATGGCGTTTAATTATTGATGGCGAAGTAGAAAATCCCGTCATGTTAACGTGGGAAGAGTTTATGGCATTGCCTCAAACGGAAGATACTTCAGATTTTCACTGCGTAACTACATGGTCAAAATTAGACATGGTTTGGAAAGGTGTAAGCCTGATTGATTTGGCGGCATTGGTGCAACCCAAAGAAACGGCTACGCATATTATGTGCTACGGATACGATACTTACACAACAAACGTTTCGTTGGAAGAAGCGTTAAAACCCGATGTTTTATTAGGGCATACCGTTGATAATAAGCCTCTTGCGGTTGAACACGGTGGGCCTTTACGCATGATTACCCCACAATTATATGCTTGGAAAGGCTCGAAATGGATAAAAAGAATTGAGTTTATGACAAAAAATAAATTGGGATTTTGGGAGGAAAGAGGCTATTCAAATACGGCCTATCCTTGGCGAAATGATAGATATAGTTGATTTTCATTTGTTACTGGTTATTAGTTATTAGGCAGTTTGCTCAGCAACTAATAACCAGTGAAACAACTACTTCACCCATCGCTTTGTTACTTCCAAAGAATAATCTAAAAAGGCTTTCACGCCATCTTCATAGATTTTATTTCCTACTGAATCTGCATTTTCATCCAAATTCTTATGCGTCTCGTGCGATTCAAATATGCGTGGAGAAACAACTGAATATTGATTACTGAAATTAATAATTTTGTTAATAACCGTCGTCAATTCCAAACAAGGTGTTTTTCCTCCTCTTCCAGCCGAAACTCCTGCCAATGCGAAAACTTTATCGTGGAAAAGATGAGCAAAATCCTTTGAACCCAATTGGTGGAGAGCATTTAAAAGGTCTCCGTTTACGGTAAAATTATATTCGGGTGTTACAAAAAATACTAAATCTGCCTTCTCCCAAGCCGTGAGTAATTCACGTTGAAAATCGCTTAAAGCATCCTTATTTATTATGCCACGACCCACCGATGGAATGTCAAAATGATGGAAATCTACAATCGTAGTGTTCTGAATATCAGAAGTTTGTAATACTTTTTGGAGATATTTAGAAAAGCGTAAAGAGTTGCTATTTTTTCT
>JACMRQ010000464.1 GCA_014376355.1 Arcicella sp.
CATAATCCGAACCTGAAATTTTCTTTCGATTTCCATCAATAGTCCAAGGATTTTTCATTTTGGCAATATAAATATTTTGCTGTCCATTTTTATCTCCTTCCCAACCCGACCAAATCATGTACAATTGTTCTTCGTGTTCAAAGATATCACCATCAATTGCCCATTTATCATTTTCATCGGCAACTTTTCCTTTAAATGTCCAATTACCATTCATTGGGTCAAGTGAATCATTTTCTAAAACATACATTCGATGATTTTTATTTTCTCCATTATCAGCCGCAAAATACAGATACCATTTTCCTTGAATAAAATGAATTTCGGGTGCCCATAATTCTTTTGAATAGAAGGTGCCTTCTGGAGGTGTCCAAACTACTTTATTTTCCGCAGATTTTAATTGCGTTAAATTTTTCGTTTTCCATAACATCAATTTATTTTGAGCAGTATGTGTGTAATAATAATATCCGTCCTTATAAAAACTGTATGGGTCTGCTCCGTAAGGTAATAATGGGTTTACAAAAAGATATTTTTGTGGTACTTGTGCTTGACTTTGTGTTGATAAACAAGTCAAAAAAGACATAATAAATATTACTTTTTTCATTAATATCTCACCTCCACTAAGAGTTTTTAAGGTCAAAAATTAAATTTAGATTACTTGAAATAGAAAATTTATAAATTATATATTTTGCTCAGTAAATTTGTTTCATTAATACCCATTTTTCACCTTCTTTTGCCATGGGGAGTGCTTGCTGGTATTGCCACATCAGATTTTCCCATATTTGAACTTTCTCATTTAAAGTATCCATGAGTGCTTTTTTTTCAAAACTAAAGTCATCAATCGTTTCCATTATCATAAACATACGAGTATGAATCCGATAAATCTGCATAGATTCTACGCCCGAATCTTTGATACTTTTTAATATTTCTGGACTGATGTTTTTATGATATTCTTCATACTCAGCAATCATTTTTACATCATCTTTAAGGTCAAGTGTTAGGCAATATCTTTTCATGATTTTTAAATAGTATTTAGCTCACAAAGAGAACTAAAATATGCTTATACTCAAAATGATTTATTAAAATATTGGAAAATGTACATCATAGAACCTTTTTCAAATAATGAATCTTTATTTTAATTTATGTGTGTTATCTTCGTAAGGTTGGTTAAGATAAGTATAAGTTTATATTTTTTAAGCATTTTAATAATTCCATTAATGTCAAAAATTTTAATATTTGTCGTTAGAGCTTATCAAGCAATCATTTCACCTTTCTTGCCAAACTCATGCCGATACACTCCCACTTGCTCGCAATACATGATTGAGGCAATTCAAGAATGGGGTTTTGGGAAAGGTTTTCGTTTGGGAATGAAGCGAATTTCAACTTGTCATCCTTGGGGAGGACATGGATTTGATCCCGTACCCAAAAAATAATATTAAATTACTTCAAATAAAAATTAGCAAACACTATGCAAACACTTTTTCGCAAATCATTTTTTTATTCTTACTTGTTCTTTGTTTGTATCTTGTTACAAACGAACCACTTAGCTGCTCAAACAAATATACAATCACCCGAAGAATTCTTGAATTTCAAGAAAGGTGAACGCTTTTTAAGACACCATCAAGTAGTAAGTTATTACGAATATATTGCCCGTCAGTATCCCAATCAAGTAAAAATGATTCCTTATGGTTCAACAAATGAAGGTCGTCCATTGATGGTTGCAGTAGTTGCTTCTCCCGAAAATTTTACACAATTAGAAGAAATCAGAACCAATAATTTGAAATCAATTGGTTTGATGGAAGGCAAACCAACTAAGAAACAGCCCGCCATTGCTTGGTTGAGTTATAACGTTCATGGTAATGAGTCTTGCAGTTCAAATACTGCCCCATTTACCATTTATGAATTGCTGAATCCTACGAATTCTCGTTCAAAAGCTATTTTAGCGAATACTGTAGTCATTCTGGACCCTTGTGTTAATCCCGATGGATATGATAGGTACGTTAATTTTTTCAATCAAAAAGTAGGAGGAGTTTATAGTGCAACTCCCGCTGCGATTGAACACAATGAACCTTGGCCTGGTGGAAGATTTAATCATTATTTGTTCGATTTGAACCGTGATTGGGCTTGGCAAGTTCAGAAAGAATCGCAGGAAAGAATGGCTCTTTACCGTCAATGGATGCCACATTTACACGCTGATTTCCACGAACAAGGCGTTGAAAACCCCTATTATTTTTCACCCTCGGCAAAACCATATCATGAAGATATTACGCCGTGGCAAAGAGAATTTCAGACAATTTTAGGAAGTTATAACAAACGAGATTTTGATAAAAATGGCTGGTTATATTTCTCGAAAGAACGCTTTGATTTATTATATCCTTCTTATGGAGACACTTATCCAACATATAACGGTGCTTTCGGAATGACGTATGAACAAGGTGGTTCTGGACGGGCTGGGTTAGGAATTACCAAAAGAGATGGTGATACTTTAACGCTAAAACAAAGAATTGACCATCATTTTAGTACCTCGTATGCTTGTATGGAAGCCATTTCTGCGAATGCTGATAAGGCAGTTACTGAGTTCATCAAATTCTTTGACAATGCTCAAAAATCCCCCGTTGGTCAGTATAAATCGTTTGTTTTCAAAATGAAAGGGAATGAAAGTAGAGTAAAGGAATTTATCAATTATTTAGAACGTGAAAATTTTCAATATGGCGTTGCTGGTAAATCAATGATGGCAACTGGATATAGTTACCAGAACGATAAAAGCGAAACTTTTACAGTTGATGCGGAGGATATTGTGATAAATCTTTTTCAACCTCGCTCTACTTTTTTGAAAATATTATTAGAACCAAAATCAATGATTGAGGATTCTTTGACTTATGATATTACATCATGGTCATTGCCTTTTGCGTATGGTTTAACCACTTTTGCGGTAAAAGATAGAATCAATCCTGCTGGAAAGCCACAATTTGCGAGTTCAAGTTTAAAAATTGAAAAGCCTTATGCTTATCTGGCCAAATGGAATTCTTTTTCTGAATTAAAATTTTTAACGGCTTTATATAAAAAAGGCATTAAAGTACGTTCGGCTGGAAAACCATTTGAGACTGAAAATATGTCATTTAATGAAGGTACATTAATTATTGCTCGAACGGGGAATGAAAAATTAGGGGATAATTTTGATAAAATTGTTAAATCAGAAGCAGAACGTCTTGGGGTAACTTTATCATCAGTTTCAACGGGTATGTCCACAAAGGGTTCTGATTTTGGGTCAGATAATGTGAGTTATTTGAAGCCACCAAAAGTAGCGATACTTTCAGGAGATGGAATTGTGCCAACTTCATTTGGAGCAACTTGGCACTTTTTTGATAAGCAATTAGAATACCCCGCAACAATTCTCGGGGAAAGTTATTTTTCAAGTACAGACCTTTCAAAGTTTGATGTTTTAATTCTTACCGATGGAAGTTATGGTAAAATTTTGGATGATAAAAATCTGGGAAAAGTTAAGGAATTTGTGAGAGCAGGAGGGAAATTGATTGCTATCCAGGGGGCATTAAATGCTTTGGCGGGTAAAGATGGTTTTGAATTAAAACACAAGGAGGAAGATAAGAAAAAGGACGAAAGTAAGGACAAAGATAAGGAGAATGAGAAGTTAAAAATTTATGCCAATGCTGAAAGAGAATCAGTATCGGACGAAACGCCTGGAAGTATCTATAAATTAGCGATGGACAATACCAACCCTTTAGCCTTTGGATTTGATAAAACTTATTTTAGTTTGGTTTTAGAATCCTCTGATTATCAATATCTTAGTACTGGTTGGAATGTGGGCGTAATTAAAGAAAAAGCCATCGTTGCAGGTTTTGTCGGTCATAAAGCACAGGATAAATTGAAGAATTCCTTAATTTTCGGCACGCAAGAATTGGGCAAAGGACAAATTATTTACATGGCGAATGACCCCATTTTCAGAGGCTTCTGGCAAAATGGAAAATTGTTGTTTGGTAATGCTGTTTTTATAGTAGGAAATTAAGTTTAAGTATTAAGTATTTGAAATAAATTATTTGATAATTAGGTAGGGGCGTATAGCATACGCCCAAATTGTCAGAATGTGGGCGTATGCTATACGCCCCTACGATTTGACTACATTTATATTATCAATTAATTTATTCTTGTTACTTAGGTAAAAAAATGGGAACTCAACAAATTGAGTTCCCATTTTTTATTCTGAGGTTTATACCTCATACATACTACCTTATATCTAAAAAAAAAACTACTTCTTCAAAACATATCGAAAAGCCGTTCCAGAAAGAATATAACCCGTTGTTTTCGCACTTGAAAATACCTTGTAATTAACGTTCATCAAACCACTTGCCCCTAAATCCTGAGCCTGAGCAACCATTCTGTCTAACAATGCTTTCTTTTGCTGTTGGTCATTGCCACGGTTCAACATTCTGCCTTTATATTCTTGATTGGGTTGAATTGGACTTTCATCTGAAATAGTCAATTTCTCAATCTCTTGCGTTTCTGTCTGAGGTTTTTCTTGTCCAATTAATATCTCAATGGGGTATTTGTCAGGAATTTGAAAACCTAAACCTGCTCTTTGATCATAAGTACCAGTTTGATAATTAGGCTGATAGTAGGATGTGGTTTGCAAATTCTTATTAGATTGACAAGAAAATAGTGAGCCAAGTAGGCAGTAAAAAAATACTTTATCAGTATTTAATTTCTTAACGTATTTAAACAGTTTCTGAATCATAGATTAATACCTTTTCCCAAAGGTGTTTACAGTCGTCAATAAATTTAAGATGTAAAGGGTGAACTTGATAAATATCATGTCCTGCTTCATCGTTAAAAATTGTTAATTCGCAATAATCGTAACTTCTATCAATCACAGGACGGTCAGTTGTCGCTGGTTTTCCGATATTAAAAGTTACAAGAGATTCAATGGCACCGAGTTTTTGAACGCCATCTACAAATTGTTGACGCTCTGCGTCTGTGAGGTCTTTTTTCAACCAAAAATTAACTACGTGAACAAACATTTTTTTCTTTTATTAAACTGATTATCAAATATTTATAAATTATCTTTCGCAATAACTGCTTTCATTCTTTCTCCTAATTCATCTGAGGCTTTAATCAAAGGTAATCTTACATCTGAGCCACAAATTCCTTTAATTTCAATAATTTTTTTGACACCCACAGGATTTCCCTCTTCGTATAATAATGGATCAATCGCCAAGAAACTGCCTAATATCGTTCGTGCTTTTAGGAAATCTCCCTCCATCGCTGCATGAATCATTTCACAGAATTTCTCAGGA
>JACMRQ010000465.1 GCA_014376355.1 Arcicella sp.
GTGCTTTGTTTTAATTACAGAACCGACCGTCCACAGGAAATCACTAAAGCATTGACTCAAGAAGATTTTCCTGAGAATGGCATGAAAAAATTAGATATTCGTTATTTGACGATGACTAATTATAACAAATCGTTTAAGAATGTAAATGTCATTTTTGATGATAGTAATTTGCCTTCAACCTTGGGTGAAATCATCGCTAATGCGGGTAAAAAGCAGATTAGAATTGCAGAAACAGAGAAATTTCCACACGTAACGTTCTTCTTTTCGGGTGGACGAAATGAGTTATTTGAAGGAGAAAGTCGCCTTTTATCTAATTCTCCAAAAGTAGCAACTTACGATTTACAACCAGAGATGTCGGTGTATGAGGTAAGAGATTCTTTATTACCAGCCCTTAAAAACTCAGAAGCAGATTTTGTATGTTTAAACTTTGCCAATCCTGATATGGTGGGTCATACGGGTGATTTTCATGCAGTTATACAAGCGTGTGAGGCGGTTGATGAATCTTTGGGAGAAGTAGTAACGGCAGCTATCGATAGTGATTACTCTGTAATTATTCTTGCTGACCACGGAAATGCGGATTACATGATTAACGATGATGGTTCACCAAATACGCAACACAGTTTAAATCTTGTGCCTTGTATTTTGATTGATAAAGATAAGAACGCAATAAAAAATGGTAAATTAGGTGACATAGCTCCAACGATTTTGAAACTAATGGACATTGAAAAACCAGCAATTATGACGGGTTTGAGTTTGGTATAGATTTCAATAAAAATGCCTTTAATGGTTAAATAGTGGCATTTTTGGTTTATAGTACCACTCCTTTACCCATATTTAACAATTCCATAACATTGACATCGGTAACTTTGTACTGTAAATATAAACTTATATATGGCAAACAACGCATTACCCATTCCGAAAATATTATTGGTTGATGATGACCCAGACATTATCGAACTCTTGGAATATAATCTAAAAAAAGAAGGTTACGAAACAGCTTCTGCAAATGATGGCATTCAAGCAGTTGAAGTTGCTAAAACTTTCAAACCCGACTTGATACTTTTAGACGTAATGATGCCTCGACAAGATGGTATTGAAACGGGCAGGCAACTACGTCAACTCGCAGATTTTAAAGATACTTATATACTTTTCCTTACTGCCCGTGCCGAAGAATACACTGAAGTCGCTGCTTTTGATATCGGTGCGGATGATTATATCGTGAAGCCCATAAAACCACGTGCTTTAGTGAGTCGGATAAAAGCAGTTTTGCGTCGTGATACTCAACAAACGGAGAGTGATTCAATCATTGAAATTGGTCAATTAATTATCAATCGAACCAATTATAGCGTTAATAATAATGGCTTGAATTTAGTAATGCCAAAAAAAGAGTTTGAATTGTTATCATTTTTGGCAAAACACCCTAACAAGGTTTTCAATCGTGATGAACTATTAGAAAAAGTTTGGGGCGTTGATGTATATGTAGTAGAACGTACCGTAGACGTGCATATTCGTAAGTTACGTGAAAAAATTCCTGAATATTACATCAAAACTTTAAAAGGCGTAGGATATATGTTTTCGATTGAAGAATAAATTATTAACTTGCATAGTCGATTTGTTTCCCTTATCTGAGTATGCTATCAAAACTTATAAATTCTTGCTTATTACTATTATTTACTTGCTTCAGTTGTCACTCCCAGAAACACCGTCAGTTAAGTAGTTCCCCTAAATATGAGTTTCGAGCGGCTTGGATTGCTACCGTTGATAATATTGATTGGCCACAAAAAGGTCAATTTAACTCTGAACTCCAAAAACAAGATTTTATTAGAATTTTGGACGAACACAAACGCTCGAACCTCAATGCTGTTATGGTACAAGTACGTGACGCTTGTGATGCCTATTATGCCCGAGGTATTGAACCATGGTCTGAGTTTTTGACGGGTGTACAAGGCAAATTTCCTGATCCTTTTTATGACCCAATGAGTTTTATGATTACGGAAGCTCACGACCGTAATTTAGAATTTCATGCTTGGCTGAACCTAAATCGTGCTACTTTCAGAAAGGGTACAAGCGTTACTCCCAACCATATTAGCAACCGAAAACCTGAATGGATTTTGACTTATGATGGGCAGAAATTATTAAATTTTGGCATCCCAGAAGTAAGAGATTATATCACTGATGTTGTTACAGAAATCGTTAAAAATTATGACGTTGATGGAATTCATTTTGATGACTATTTCTATCCTTATCAAATCACAGGGCAGATTTTAAAGGATTCAGATACTTTTAAAAAGTATAATAATGGTTTTACAAACATTGAAGATTGGCGGAGAAATAATACTGATTTATTGATACTTCAAATCAGTGAAGCCATTAAAAAAGAGAAGCCTTATGTAAAATTTGGGATTAGCCCATTTGGGGTTTGGAAGAATTATAGCCTTCAAACGCCCGATGGTTCACACACGCAAGCAGGACAAACTTCTTACGGAAATTTATACGCAGATACCCGCAAATGGTTGCAAAAAGGATGGATAGATTACATTGCTCCTCAGATTTATTTTGACCGCAAACATCCTAAAGTTTCATACACAGAATTATCAAAATGGTGGATAGAAAATACCTTCGGAAAACACCTTTATATTGGTCATGGTGTCTATAAAATTAAAACAGAGTGGAGTTTATCTGAGGCCCCTGCGCAAATCAGACTCGATCGCCAGTTCAAACAAATTGATGGGGGAATTTTTTTCAGTTCAAAATCATTAACTGAAAATTATGGAGGATTTCAAGATTCTTTAAGGGTTGATTTATACCGAAGACCCGCTATTATTCCACCAATGCCTTGGAAGGATAACATTCCACCACTTGCTCCACAGAAAATATTTATAACCAAAAAAGAAGATGGAAAACCCGTTTTGACATGGCAACCTGGCGAACCCGCCATTGATGGAAATGAGAATATCTACTTTGCCCTCTATCGATTTGAGAGAGCTGAAAAGCCTGACTTTCAGCGAGTTGATAAAATTATTTATGTAGGCCGACAAAATACTTTCACAGATTCAACCGCTGAGAAAGCCCGGGGTTATGTCTATCATATTACCTCATTCGACCGTCTGCATAATGAGTCTGAAACTTCTGCAACCGCTTTAATTGAATATGGAGAGAGGTAATTTTCTCCTAAAAAAACATCTGCCTTGCCGCAACATTCCAACGAATTCCAAAAGAAGAAACTGTATTGGTATAATCTAATTTATCAACGGCACTATCGTATTTTCTATTCATATAATGTGCCTCAATAAAAAGATTATGTTTAATTTGATAGGAGGCTCTGAAATCCAAAATGGTTGTTACGGTGCTTCTTCCCTGACCTGTGTAATTACCGTAGAGGTCATTATAAAGCACTTTCCTACTCTTCGTATCGTAGCTTTTCAAAATATTGCTTCCCCAATTTTCTAAAAGTGTTCTGTCCTCGCCATCATTAGCATAAATTACTCTGCCTGTCAGTTGTAGTTTTTTGATAGGTTGCCAACGAATAATGTGCGTCCATTCATAGAAATTTGCTCCCAGCGGATGGGCTAAGGCTTGGTTATAATGCGAATAGTTGGCATCGTCGTGGTGGCTGTAAGTATAAGGACGAGCAGTATTCCATTCCACTTGATAATCTACATTATCAATTCCGAGAACATCAATATATTTTAATCCTGTTTGTACGCCATACTTATTAGCCCAAAAACCAGTACTTTTAAAAAATTCTTTTGAGTTAAATTCATCCAACATAAATTGCCCATACAGTGAGAATTTTTTAGCAAAATTCCATTTAAAGTCTATCCCAATAAAAGTATTATCGGCACTTCCTTGGAAACTTTCAATAAATCGGTAAAATATTACTGGATTAAGATAATTTATATCAAACCCCTTTCCTGTGGTACTATCTCGTTGAAATACAACACTTTCCGTAAAACCAATATTTAATTTTTTCGAAATATTTACACTCAAATGATGCATAGTCATGTATTTTCTCGGAAAAATTTGGTCGTTTGGTTTGAAGCCTGTGTAAACCAATTGCGTGAATAGATTTTGATACTGGAATATGCCTACTGTTGTATTTAACTTCAAAAATAAATAAGGGGCAGCATTATCTGAAAGAATCATTGAACGGAAACCGTTACCTATAATATTTTTGTCATGCCCAAACTGGAATTGAATATTTTTAGTAGCTTGAAAGGTAATATATGCACTGGCAGAAAAGAAATCTGCACTGTTTGGATCATTTTTAAATTCTTTTACCAGACCTTCTCCAGGCATTCCTGGTAATCGAATACCCGCTTGCCGTTGTTCATTTTGGTTATAATTATCCGTAAAATCTTTGACATAATCAGGCATTAAAACTTGATTATCGGTTATAAAGGAATAAAAACCCACCTTTCGGTTTATCATCCCTCTAATTTCGATTCCTCTTGTATTGAGCGAAAGAGTTCGTTTCCCATCTATTCCTTCAAAGGAACCTATTTCAAAATTAATGACTGGATTTACGTGAATATCCAACACATCATTTGAGCTGGAATAAGCATCGGCTTTTCTAAGATAAAGAACATTCCAAATCGGTTTTCGACTTTTACCAATGGAATTGGATTTCGCCCATTCCCAACTATCATTTTGTAAATATTCGAGATTAAACTTATCTTGCGTCGATAAAGGAATCGTAGTATCTTCCCAAACGCTATCAACTAACTGCTTAACTCCTTTGCGAGTATAAGGCTTTATAGTTGTGTGGAAACCTTCCGAGAACTTTCCACGTTTTATTTCAAAACGGTCAATAAGATGATAGTAATCTTCATTCAAAGGAACAAAAGCACTTTGACCAGTTGAAAAGTAATTTATTGAAATACATATATATAAAGTAAGGAAAAGTAATTTTTTTGACATAATTTTAAGGATAATACGGACTAAAGCCTCTGCGACTAATACCTTCGCAAGATAATAATTATTTAGGTATCATAACTCCAAAATCATGCCTTTAGGTAAATATTTTACAGTAATCTTGGCAACTGCCATTAAATTTTTCAATGGTCCAATTGCTGGTTTACTTCTTGATTTGTCTTGGGTTGAAACTGCTTTGTGTTCAATTATAGGTATGATGACTACAGTAGTTTTAGTGTGTTTTATTGGATTAGAGGTGCGGATTTTGATTAAAAAATATCGAAAAACAGAACCAAAATTATTTTCAAAGAGGAGTCGTTTTGCCGTAAGAATATGGCATAGATTGGGAATTTGGGGCATTGCGTGTTTTACGCCCTTACTTTTTACGCCCATCGGAGGAACATTATTGGCACTTTCTTTTAAAGTCCCTATTCCAAAAATTATGTTTTCAATGTTAGTTTTTGCAGTATTTTGGGGAATAATTTTAACATTTGCCATCTTTCAAATTTCAGAGTTGAGGCATTTGTTTGAGTAACAAAATGATTATTTTTTCATGTAATCACCTCTCGAAAATGACTTTTCAATCATACAATACAACAGAATAAACAAATACCGACTGCCCATTTCTTTAATTTTCAAGTTTGATTTGCCGTATTTTCTATTTTGCCAACTATTAGGAACAACTGTATAGGAATAACCCCGGACATAAGCTTTTAGGGGCAATTCAACTGTCAAATTAAAGTGTGCCGACATAAACGGTTTTATGCCTTCTATTGTCTCTCTTTTGTATAATTTAAAAGCATTGGTTGTGTCATTAGTCTTTATTCCCGTAAGCATTTTTACCAGAAAATTTGACACTCGGTTGATATATAATTTCACTTTTGGATAATCATAAACAGCTCCTCCTTTAATGAATCTACTTCCAAAAACGGCATCAACATTTTTCTCAATCATCGTATTGTAATACCTAACTAAATCTTCGGGAGAATCCGACATATCTGCCATCATAACTGCCACACAATCGCCTGTAAAACGCTCCAAACCGTATCTAATTGCATATCCAAAACCATTTAGTCCTGTATTTGTAAAGTAAACTAAAGTTGGAATTTCCTTTTGTAAATCCTTCAAAACTTGTTCCGTATTGTCTTTTGAATTATCATTAGTTACACAAATTTCATGTTCAATATTGTATTTGACCAGCGTCTCGTACAATGAATGTAATGTTTCAGGAAGAGACTCTTCTTCATTATAAGCAGGAATAACTACACTTAATTTCATAAATTTTCCACTTTTTCAATAAAATCAGCATATTCTTTGGCAGGAATAAAATGCTTTTGGATACGGTAACTTAACACCGTAAAGATAAGAAATAAGGAACTCAATAGAGCTTGTAAAATGATAATAATAGATGCTGTCACGAGAGTTGTTGCCCAACCTGGAGAAGCATTTTCGGGAGATAATATCTTAACGATCATTACAACAACCGCACCAACTCCTACAATTGCAGTCATGATTAAAGAGCCAATCAAAATCCTGACGGCAACAGTGTCAAGATGCACAGAAATAGCGCTTAATCCATGCATAAACAGAGACATAAAATTCATTTTTGATTTACCTGCAAGGCGTACTCCTCTTTCAATTGGAATGGATATATATGGTAATTTTGAACGGATAATTCCGCCTGAAAAATGATTCCAAATTTCAGAAACGTA
>JACMRQ010000466.1 GCA_014376355.1 Arcicella sp.
CCGTTTATGTTGTTTCCTTTGCTGATTTTTTATTTTATTCAAAGGAGATTTAGTTGGCAAAAAGCAATTTTATTATTACCCTTCGTGTGGACACTGACTGATTGGCTTGCCAACCAAATGCCCCACGGACTGCAAGTATATTTGCTCGCTTATACACAATCCAATAATATATGGCTCATTCAATTTTCTGATACATTTGGAATGTGGGGCGTTGGGTTTTGGTTAATGATGATGAATGGATTTTTGACATTAGTTTGTGATAAAAAACAGATTAAAATCATTTCATTCACAATTATTTGGCTGATTTTACCCTTCATCTATTCTCTCTGGGTAATGAAAATTAGCCCGCAATCTGTCTTAGGTTCAAATACACGAAAATCAAAAGTTTCAATTATTCAAACTAATTTGGATAGTTATTCAAAGGATTCTTTACTTGTTCAAAAGACTTTTCAGCAAATTGTATCTTTGTCAGATTCTGCCGTGCGAATCACTCACCCAGATTTACTAATATTACCCGAAGCGGCTTTTCCACTATCATTATTTCAAGATGAAACTATTTTAAATTTTACAAAAAAAGCTATTACCGCTTGGCAAACCTCGGTAGCCATTGGTTATGCTGAATATCCAGATAGTACCAAAAAACATATTTACCAAAATAAGGCTTTGGTGTTTACTCCACAATTAGCGATGTTTTGGGATTCTTTAAAGATAAAACCAATTGATGTAAAAGTCTATCAAAAGCAATACGGACTTCCTTTTGTTGAGTTGATGCCCTATTTTGCAGAATTGCCTACGGCCCGAGGAACGGCAATGCAACAAGGTAAAGAGAATTTAACTTTTGAATACGTCAATTTTAATAATGATAAATTTATAGTGGCCCTCACCATCTGTTGGGAACAAATGTATCCGCATAAAATAGCTGCTTTGGTTAATCAGGATGCCGATTTTATTGCCTTAATGAATAACGATTCATGGTTTGGGAAAAGCCCTGGAGCAAAACAATTGCGAAGTTTTACTCGAATGCGAGCTATCGAAAATCGGAGAACTATAGCCAGATGTTCAAACGGAGGAATTTCTTGTTTTATTGACCCTTTTGGTAGAATTTATGGTGAAATTCCTTGGTTCACAAAAAATATTAGTACCCAAGAAGTGCTTTGTGTAAGCAAGAAAAGTTTTTATACCAAGCACCCACACTTCTTTGTTATTTTGGACGGGATATTATTGATAATACTGCTTTGTTATTTTGAAATAAACAACAAAAAACACCTTTTAATACTAAAAAATGAAAACATACCAGCAAAAAGGGAATAATGCTCTCTTAATAATCAATCATCGAACCTCAAAAAAGGTTATACTTAAAAATGTAGTTTTGTTGAAAGGAAACATAAACTATACAACTATTTACATGGATAATAACACTAAAAAAGTAATTGCCCATCCAATAAAATTTTTTGAAGCTCACCTTGAAACGCATGGTTTTCTTCGAGTTCATCAAACATTTATGGTCAATCCAAATCATATAAAAGGGTACAATCAAGAAAGTAGAGAATTGATAATGTCCAACGGGGAACAGGCTATTATTTCAAGAAGGAAAGAACACATTGGAAGGAAATTTATAGCTTAAACTTGGTATAGAATTTTTATAAAATTTAATATTCACACACATAAAAAATAAATAAGATGAAAAGATTAATATTAATTCTCACTATATTTTTTCCACTTTGGGGGTCAGGAAGCTTATGTTTTGCTCAAACTGCTTCCTATTTTGGACGCTATGCTGGAGGAATCGGTACAAACCAAAATTCTCTCCAACGAGCCTCCGCTATTGGTTATAATGCTAAAGTTGCCATTGATGATGGTTTAGTTTTAGGGGATAGTATACTGGTAAAAGTCGGCATCGGTACTGCCAATCCACAAGCCCGTTTGGATGTACGAGGAGCATTTCGTTTGAAAGGAAATATGAATTTTGTGGCTTCTGTTAATCAGCATTTATTAGATATTAATAATGAAAATTTCTTAGCTACAGACTCGGAAGGAATTCCAGTTTTAAGCCGTTTTAAAATTCGCTATTCATCTGAAAATCAATGGTCTGACCGAGTTTTTGAGAAAAAATATACGCTAATATCTTTACAAAAATTAGAAAAATTTATTCAACTTAATAAGCATCTGCCCAATGTTCCCTCAGCCTCAGAGGTCGTTGAAAAAGGTGTAGCAGTTGATATTATGGTATCTAAATTATTAGAAAAAGTGGAGGAATTAACGTTGTATGTAATCAAGCAAGAGAAAGATATTGAAGTTTTAAAAAAGAAATTAAGGAAAATGGACAAATAATAACTCCCTCCAGTATTTCTCCTCTGTGTGACCAATAAATCATTGTAAAAGTATGATTTATTGGTTCAATTAAATTCTAAATTACCAAAAATGCCCAATCTGTTACTTTAATTAGTCTTCTACAAATTTTCTTCAAATTTCCTTTCTAATATTGAATTCCAATTTAAAATTAACAAAACAATGAAAGTTTCAATTTTAATGATAGCCATTGCTATCTCTATTTCCACGGGCGCATTTTCCCAAAAAATGGATGCAGCTAAATTACCAGTTGCCGTGAAAACAGCCTTTACCAAACAATATTCGGAAGCAAAAGGTGTAAAATGGGATAAAGAAAATAGCGACTTTGAAGCCTCTTTTAAGTTGAAAGGCGAAAATTTGTCGGTATTATTTGACTTAAAAGGAATGGTTGTAGAAACAGAAAAAGGAATTACTGTAAAAGAATTACCCATTTCCGTACAGACTGCCATGAAAGGTAAGAAAATTAAAGAAGCGGCTATTATTACAAAAAATGGCAAAACTTATTACGAAGCTGAATCGGGAGGAAAAGATTATTTATTCGACGATAAAGGGGTTAAGGTAGAGAAATATTAAAGGGTTTCATTCAATTATTATTATTTAAGGCAGCCTTTGCTCAAAGCGAAAACTGCCTTAAATAATTCTATATATTGACGTCCACGGCTACACGTCCTAAACTATGAATCTTCCATCTTTTAATTTCATTACAGGAATTTCACAAAGTTATAAGACTGCATAATTAGCGTTTCATTAATTCTTTGCGGTGGTTTTTACTGCTATAAATCCATTCATAAACCGTTGGGAGAATTAACAACGATAGAAGTGTGGCTGTAATCAAGCCTCCAATAATAACAACTGCTAATGGTTTTTGAGTTTCTGAACCGATTCCTTTGCTAAGAGCTGCTGGTAATAAACCCAGCGATGCCATTAAGGCAGTCATTAAAACAGGTCTTAATCTTGACTTCGCACCCAGTTTTATGGCATCTACCAAATCCATTCCGTCCTTGAGATTATGCCTAAATTTATTAACTAAAATAACGCCATCTTGAGTGGCAACGCCAAACAATGCAATGAAGCCAACGCCTGCTGAAATACTGAAATTAATGCCCGTAAAATAAAGGGCAAGTATGCCTCCAATCAGTGCAAATGGTACATTTAACAACACTAAAATGGCATCAAGCGAATTACCAAAAGCGGCAAATAGTATGAAGAAAATCAATAAAATACTGATTGGAACCACAACCATTAAACTGTTTTCTGCCCGTTCTTGATTTTCAAATTCTCCGTTCCATTTTATCTCGTAGCCCTTATCCAATTTCACCGTTGCATTAACTAATTTTTGAGCTTCTGCAATGGTACTTCCTAAATCTCGTTCACGGACTGAAAATTTTACGGCAATAAATCGGAAATTATTTTCACGATAAATAAAAGCTGGACCCGACATATTGATAATCGTGGAAATTTCTTTTAAAGGAACTTTACCACCTGACAAAGTTGGCACTTGCAATATTCCAATTTCCTCAATTGAACTTCTGAAAGGTTGGTCATATCTTAAACGAAGGTCAAATTTACGTTCACCTTCAAATACTTGACTAACAGCTTTTCCTCCAATCGCCATTTCAATGACCGCATTGGCATCGGCGGCATCAACCCCATATTGAGCTAATTTATCAGGATTTAGGGTAATTCTGAGTTCTGGCTGTCCCAGATTTCTAAAAACACCTAAATCTTTAATGCCTCTCACTTTTTTGAGTTGGTTGAAAATTTGGGTTGCTTTGGTATCTAAAACTTTCAAATCATTTCCTTGAATTTTCACAGCAATTGACCCTTTTACGCCCGAAACAGCTTCTTCAACATTATCTGAAATGGGTTGTGAAAAGCCAAAATCTATCCCTTTGTATTTAGTCAACTTCGCTTGCATTTCTTCAATAAGTTCATCTTTGCTAATATCCCGTTTCCAGTCATCTTTGGGGTATAAGTCTACAAAAAATTCTTGATTGAAAAATCCCGTTGCATCTGTTCCATCATTGGGACGACCCGTTTGAGAAATCACGCCACGTACTTCGGGAAATTGTTCAAAAACTTGACGAAATTTTCGTGTATAATGATAACTGTCTTCTAAACTTACACTTAAAGGCATACTGGCACGCACATAAATTGAGCCTTCATTGAGGTGAGGCAAAAATTCTGAACCTACAAAATGAAAAGCTCCAAAAGATAAAGCCAGAGCAGTAACGCCCGTGATAATTGCTCTTTTTGGGTGCAACATTACGTGGTCGAGAAGTGGTGCATACACTCTATTAATCCATTCAATGAAAGGATTACGGCGTTCTCTGACATTTTTGTTTAGTAAGATACTGCTCAATAAAGGAACTAAAGTTAAAGCTAAAAGTAAAGCTCCTAAAAGGGCAAAACCCATCGTAAATGCCAAAGGACTAAATAATTTTCCTTCTACTTTTTGGAAAGCAAAAATGGGTAACAATGCGGTAATAATAATGAGTTTCGAAGTAAAAATCGACTTACCCATTTCAATAGCTGTTGTCAAAATCCTACTCAACTTTGCTCGTTTATTGAAGACTTCCATGCCATCTTTTTCTGCCCAATGAGCCAGCATTACGAATAATCCTTCAACCATTACGACTGAACCGTCAATAATAATTCCAAAGTCAATGGCTCCGATTGAAAGTAAATTGGCAGTCATTCCTTTAGCTCGCATCAAAATAAAAGCAAATAATAATGCCAAGGGAATAACCATGGCAACTGTTACTGTAGTCCGCCAATCAGCCAAGAAAATCAATAAAATAACCGTTACGAGAATTATTCCCATCAAAACATTCTCACCAACGGTATGCAAAGTGTGTTCATTCAATTCTGTTCTATCGTAAAAAACCTTAATTTTAACGTCCTGTGGCAGAACAGTTGAATTCAGATAATCTATCTTTGCTTTTAGGGCTGGTAATACATCTCCTGGATTTTCACCTTTTCGCATCAAAACAATTCCTTCCACTACATCATCGTGAATATCTCGTCCCACAATCCCTAATTGCGGTAGAGCCGACTCGTGAACAGTTCCAATACTGTTCATTCTGATAGGCACTCCGTTAATATTTTTAACGATAACTTTCTCAATATCAGCCACACTCGTAACAATTCCTATTCCTCGAACCACGAAAGATTGTTGTCCTTCCCTGAGAATATCTCCTCCAACATTGACGTTTGCCCGTTGCAAAGCTCCATAAACATCAAGGGCGGTAAGGCTGTATTTTGCCAATAATCCAGGATTTACGCTTACTTCAAAAGTTTTAACATGACCTCCAAAACTAACTACGTCGGCAATACCCCGTACTGATTTTATATTTTTTTCAATTACCCAATCTTCGAGGGTTTTAAGTTCTGTGGAAGTTTTTGATTTTGAGTATAAGGTAAAACGATAAATTTCTCCAGTTGGTCCAGCAGGCGGTTGAATTGCGGGTGTAACGCCATCGGGTAAATTAACGTTGGCTAATTTTTGGCTGGCTTCCATCCGTGCATTGAAATTATCTACACCGTCTTCAAAAACTATTTTAATGAACGATAATCCAAATAAATTGATTGAACGTAAAGCTGTTTTACGACCAATCGAATTCATTTCGGTTTCGATTGGAATAGAAATGAATCGTTCTATTTCCTCGGCACTTCTTCCTGGCCATTGCGTAATAATTACAACTTCAGTGTTGGTAACATCAGGATAGGCTTCAACAGGCGTAAAATAGAAACTTATTGCTCCACCTATGACTACTAAAAAGGTAATCAGAAAAACTACGGCTTTATTTTTTAAAGAAAAGCCGATGATATTTTTAATTAATTTGTTCATGGCTCTTATTGATTTAATTCATTGAAAAGTAATAATGCACCCTCTGTAACGATGTGGTCACCAGGTTGTAGAGCTCCTTTGACATAGCTAAATCTTGAAGTTGCTTTTAATACATCAATCGGCACTTTTTCATATTTATTTGTGGATATTTGTTTAATTACAAAATAGTGTTCATTATTAAAAATTACTCCTTTAGGGTTTACAGCCAGCAATTTATCTTGTTTCTGAACATGAAGTTTAGCAGTACAAAACATATCTGGTTTTAAAAGTCCACCAGGGTTCTGTAAAACTATACGGGCTTTCAAAACCTTGCTGTCATTATCTAAAACTTGCCCAATATTACTAATCGTCCCTGTGAAAACTTTGTCAGGATAAGCCACCGTTTGAATATTTACTTGTTGCCCTAATTTGACAGATGCGATATCGGATTCATAAATATTGATTAAAACCCAGACATCCGTTAGATTAGAAATCGTGAAAAGAGCATCTCCATTATCAGGGCGAATTTGCACATTTGGATTAACTTTTCTTTCTACGATATAACCACTTTGTGGAGCTTTAATTGTAAAAATTGGTGTGTTTCCACTTTTCGTTTGTCCATAAATTTTCATAACCTGTGAAGACCTATCAACTTCTGCCCCCGCAATCTCAAGTTGTTTTTTTGTGGCAATCAAATCACTTTCACTCGAAAATTTAGAATCATACAATTGTTGTGTATTGTCTGCATTACGTTTGGCAAGGTCGTAGTTTGACTTTGCGTTGCTAAAGTCTTTCTGATAATTACTAATATCAGAACTTTGTAATGTTGCTAATACTTGTCCTTTTGTAACAAAATTTCCTAATTCGGCATTAACCTCCAGAACTGTCCCGCTGGCTATTGGAAAAACTTTATCTACTTGTTTTTCATCGAAGGTAACTCGTCCCGTAAATTGCAATTCTTGTTCATAATTTCTTAACTGAACGGTGTCGATTCTATAGGCCGAATCTTCATCTTTAGTTTCGACGGGTAGTGGTTTTTTAGAAGAACAATTCCACAATACCATACATAAAAAGGCTGATAAAATGAATTGAAACTTGATACTGAGAGAGTTCATTATATTATTATATTTAAGATTATACGAAAGAGTTTTATTAAAATATTTTTGAATTAGTGACAAAATTTAGTTGTTGTTGAGTCTGAAATACACTATTATTTAGTAGAATTTGATTTAATTTTGCATCTTTATACGCCCTTATTTTATCAATAAAACTAACTAAATCAATCGTACGAGCTGCATAATTCTTTCGTGCGTTGAGATTAACTTCCTCGATTCTTCGAAGGTAATCATCACTGAAATTTTGGCGAAGTGCTTGTGCGTGTTGTAATTGTTCGTAACCACTATTTACGTCCTGACTTACCTGTAAACGTACTATATTTTGCCCTTGAGAACTTTGCTCAATGCCAATTTTAGCGGCTTGAATATTTCCTTGATTTCGATTTTTTATGGGTAAATCTATACCTGCTTGCAAGCCATAAAAAAATGGATAAGCCGAGCCAAAATGTTGATAATCAAAACCTACAGTTAATCTGGGTGTCGCTAATGCTTGTTGATATACCAAATTTTGCTTGGCATAAGCAATTTGTTTTTCCGTAACTTTTAGGTCGGTTCGGTTGTCCAATGCTTTTTCATTAAGCGTTAGAAGTGAAGGCAAAATAATTTGTTGATTTTGTATTTGCGGAATGTAATAAGTCCTTCCTTGATTTGCCAGTAGGATTCGTAAAGTTGCTTCGTCCTGACTAATTTGGTCAAGTAAATTTTTAATTTCCGTATCTGCATTTTTTTGTTCTAATTCCAGTCGTGTTACCTCATATTCCGCCACAACGCCTAATTTTAATTCAGCTCTGTATCCTGTCAATAAGTTCTCAAGTTGTAAGCGTTGAAGATTTAAAAATTGCAATTGCTGTTGTTCGGAAGATAAATTGCCAAAAGTTTGAGCTAACTGATAACGCAGGATTCCCATTAAATCCTGAAAAGCCGCCATTTGCAGGGCAACATTAGACTGATTGAGTGCTACTAACTTACTTCTATTTTTCGCCAAATTAAAAACTTGTTGAACTTGTATATTGTAAGCCCCTCCCGATGGATTATTGATATCTCCACCTGGATTAGTCAAAGGAAAAATTCGATTTCCAGTAGGATTGTAGGCATTAATCTCAAGTAGAACATTTGGATTGTCCCAAAGTTTGGCTTGTTGGACGGCTGCTTCGGCTAAATTGATATTAAATTTTTGAGCTAATAAGACAAAATTTCTCTGAAAAAATACTTGTTCAGCGTCTGGAAGGGTTAATTTTAGAGAATCGGTTTGAGCAGTTAATTGTCCGATACTAAACATAAATGCTACTATAAAAATACTTGTTTTCATTCTGGGAGTTTTATTATTTTGATTTTGCAAAGTTCACACTGAAAAATTAAGTACACTTTAACGCAAATCATACCATAACAATGATTTTGGTCAATGTTTCCAAGTTTGGAAAGGTATAAAAAATGAAAAATGGTTTATTGATAAAACTATCAATAAACCATTTCTGAAAATGCTATTCATTCGATTGTACGATTTAATTTTCCTAGTTTTTTAAAGCTAAACTAAAAGTTGCTCCGTTTCCATATTCGCTTTCACAAGTGATAGAAGCTTCAATCTTTTGAGCATGTTCTTTTACGATTGATAACCCCAAACCCGATGATGTTTCTCCACCCGTTGGGCGAGTACTTAGTTTTTGAAATTTCCCAAAAAGTAAAGGCATTTCTTCGTATTTTATCCCTTCTCCTCTATCTGAAATCGAAATAATCACTTGATTTTTTTGGGCGATTATTTTTACTAAAATCTCCTCATATTTTGGTGAAAATTTAATAGCGTTCGACAATAAATTTTCGATGATTTCAACCAAATAAGCTGGATCTGTACGAACGCTAACCTCATTAATATTACTTTCAAAACGAATTTGTTGGAATTTTCGGTCGGCAAGGTTTTGAAATCTTCCAATCATATTTGTAATGAATGTACAAATCTTTGTTTCTTCCAGAGTAGGCATATTTGCTCCTTGCTCAATTCTATTGACACTTAATAAATTACGAATTCTGCCCGTCATATCTTCAATGGTTTCTTGAATATCAGTTATCCAAAACTTTTGCCTTTCCGTCAGGTTTTGCTGGGTTAATTTGAACTTATCGGTTAATAATCTAAGGTTAGTGAGGGGAGTTTGCAAATCATGGGAGGCAATACCTAAGAAGCGATTTTTTTCTTGGTTAAGATTATAAAGTGATTCGTTTGCCACTTTCAATTCAAGCAGTAATTGATTTAATTCTTTATTTTTATGGATAAGTTGAATTTCTAATTCTTTCCGTTTTCTTAAATCAAAAACAGTGGTTCTGCTCATAACATACTTGCCTTCTTCATCATATATAGCAATCGAGTTTAAAGATATAGGCAAAATCGAACCATTTTTTTGAATAAGATCTACTTCAAATTCTTTGATAAAACCATCTTTCATGAAAATAGGGTATTTTTCAGTGAACCGAATCCGTTGCTCTGGAATTATAAAATCAATCAATCTTTTTTTGCCAATCAATTCATGTCTCTCATACCCCAGCCATTCAAGTTCAGTATCATTAACCAACATATATATTCCATCAATATCTAAAGAATGAAGTCCCATTGGAGAAGAATTATAAAGTTGTGCAACCTCATCTCTTTTTATTACACTTTCGTAATAGTTCATAATTATAAAGTATTTTTAAATATTACGCAAGGTTACAATAAATATTGCGTTCATTTTCATAGTAGTTATTCTTAATCATTAAAATATATTGACCATTGTCAAATTTATTCTAAAAAAACCCGCTGAACTTTGTAAAGTGAAAGAAAGCACAAATTCAGATGAAAAAAAATTTATATACGCATTCAATAGAAAACAAAAAGAGTTTTAAGGATAGTCTTGACCAAGATGACGATAATCTGTTGAGTGCTTATCATAGAATTCAACACCTTAATGTCCTCAAATCAAAATTTATTACAACCGTTTCTCATGAGTTTCGCACCCCTTTGGCTGTTATGCAATCTTCCATAGTTTTGGCGAAGTATTATGGTAAAAAAGGGCAAATAGACAAAGTAGAGAAACATTTACAAGAAATAGAAACAAGCATGAAAGCTTTGAATGAATTGATTGACCAAGTGGCCGAACTCAATTTTAGTGATGAAGAAATTACTTCTGTACAATTAATTGAATTTACCGAAAATCACACGGTTAAATAGTTGATTAGTTTCAAGAAAATATCTTGACGAAAATCAATAATTAAGTTAAAAAAAAACCATACTTTTGTATTATTGCTGATAAAAACAGAACAAATTATAAGAGTATTTTTATGATAAAATTGGTTTACATATACAGATTGCTGTTTTTGATAGGTTTATTCCTGACGATACCAGCCACATCTGATATATCAGCCAATAATTATGTCCCTAAGAATACTGAAATCAACTCAAGTAATCACAGTTTACTGAAAACAATTTCCAATGAAAATTTTATTGCAGATATTGTTGATGATGAACTTACCGATGACGATTTATTTCATCAATCCTCTACTATCATTTTAAATTCTAACGTTTATCGATTTAGTGACGTACTACAACAAGAAAAAACGATAAACTTTACCAGGTTTCAAATCCCTTTTCATAAATTTCCTCATCTTTTCATCCTTTTCCATTGTTGGAAACACCTATGTTTGTAATTGAATAATTCGGTGTACTTTGTTGACTATTTTGGTCGGCTTAGTCTATCAAATTATTGCCTAAATTAACAAAACTCAATTTTGCAATCATCAACTTCGTGGTCTATTTATCAATATTTTGTTAAAAATTTATTGCATTATATTACTCAACCGTTGTTTTAAGGAATAGTTTTTAAATCCTAACCATCTAATTAATTATAATAGAATTTGATAAATATCCATCAATCAAAATTTTGTATATTTTAAAAATCATTTTTTACTATTTTATAAGTTTTTAAAACCGAATTATTCTCAATAATATTATTACAAATCAAATCAATTTAATTTCACATTTTAATCAATTACAAACATGAAAACTGCAATCAAATTTGCAATCGTAGCTTGTCTTACTATTATGACATCTGGTGTTTTTGCAACGGCTAACAATGACCAAGAAGTAAAAGCAAAGCAAGAAGCTAAAAAAGAAGCCAAAAAAGAAGAAAAGAAAGAAGAAAAGAAAGAAGAAAAGAAAGCTGCTGAGAAAAAAGTAGCAATGGCAAAAGCAGAAGGTAAAAAAGAAGAGAAGAAAGAAGAGAAAAAAGAAGAGAAAAAAGAAGCCACGGCAAAGCCTAAAATGGAAAAAAAGTCTCATAAAGTTCATGCGGCTTCAAAAAAGTAATTTACTTTTTAACTAACCAGTAATTTTGATGAAGCTATCTCCTGATTTTTTGGAGATAGCTTCAATTATTAAATATAGCGTGAATTTTTGTTGTAAAAATCATGAAAAAAATACTTCTTATTGAAGATGAAGACCAGTTGCGAAACAATACGGCTGAAATTTTAGAAATATCTGGCTTTAAAGTAGAAACTGCTGAAAATGGAAAAATTGGAATCGAAAGAGCATTAAAAAATAAACCCGATTTGGTAGTTTGTGATGTAATGATGCCCGTCATGGATGGCTATGGAGCTTTGCAAGCATTTACGCATAACGAAACTTTAATGGGAATTCCTTTTATTTTCTTAACTGCCAAAGTCGAACGAGTAGATTTACGTAAAGGAATGGAATTAGGAGCAGATGATTATTTAACTAAACCTTTCGGAATTAATGAGTTGACTTCTGCCATAAACATTCGTCTTCAAAAAATTGATAATCTTAAACGTACCTTTACCACAGATGAAAGTCTTGGGTTATTTTTAGAAAATGCCAAGGTAAATTCAGGTCTGAATTCGCTTTCGATGGATAAAAAAAACCACTTGTATAAGAAAAAAAAAGTGATTTATTCAGAAGGTGATTCTCCCACAAAACTATTTTTTATTAAGGCTGGTAAAGTAAAAATTGTTCGTGAAAATCAGGGTGGAAAGGAACTCATCACCGCTTTGTATGGTACGGGAGATTTCTTTGGATATACTCCACTCATCGAAGATTGTAATTATATGGATACCGCTTTAGCACTTGAAGATTCTGAAATTATTTATATCCCAAAACAAGATTTCTTTGAATTACTCTATCGAAATGCTGATGTTGCCCAGAATTTTGTAAAGATGCTGTCGAACCAAATCATTGAAAAAGAGCAACAACTTTTGGGACTTGCGTATAATTCCTTAAGAAAACGAGTTGCTGAAGGTATTATTCTGTACGTAAAAACTTACAAAGTTGATTATTATGATAAAGTAATTGTGTCAATCACTCGTGAGGATTTATCTAATATTGCAGGCACAGCAATGGAATCGTTAGTAAGAACCCTCGGAGATTTTAGAGATGAAGGACTCATAGAAATTATTGACGGGAAAGTGGTAATATCTGATATTACGAAATTAGAAAAATTGAAGTATTGATATAAATTAAGTTTGATTAAAACATCCCGAAAATTTCAACTTTCGGGATATTCATGCGATGAGGTGTCATTTACCTACCATGTCCATTCCCTCTTCCAGACCTACCACGTCCTTTCCCGATATTAAAAATGCCTCCAGAGTCGGTTCTTTGTAAGCCAAACCTTAAAAATAAACCGTAAAATACTCGGGAATTATCCACCGTTTCTGAGGTGTAATCATAATATCCAGATACTAAGCCCAATCCCCATTTTTTGTCTAATTGAGCATATATTGTGTAGGAAAGTTCAAACATAATACTGCCGTTATTATCAAATAATTTACCAGCTCCAATCGTCATTTCATTAGAGAAAATTCCATAATTACA
>JACMRQ010000055.1 GCA_014376355.1 Arcicella sp.
ACAAAAAAGCCGTCCCCAGACATTCTGAGACGGCTTTTTTATAAACCCTAAACCAAACTAAATTTATTATTTTAAATATTTTTTTATTTCTTTTTATCTTCAATTTTCTTCTTCGCTACTAATTCTCCCTCTTTTAATTTCTTAGAAA
The DNA here is from genome assembly GCA_014376355.1 of Arcicella sp. GTDB lineage: Bacteria > Bacteroidota > Bacteroidia > Cytophagales > Spirosomataceae > Arcicella. The sequence goes on from JACMRQ010000055.1 coordinate 149, forward strand.
CCGTAATATAAGGTCCTGAAATTATAGTTTCACCTTCTTTTAATCCTGACAAAATTTCAATGTTTTCAAAATCAGAGATGCCCGTTTTTACTTCTCTCAATTTTGCTTTACTATCTTTATCCAACACAAAGACTACTTCCTTTATTTTATCCTTCTTTATAACCTTTTCTGACTCCTGATTGTTCTCTGGTTGACCCTCTTTTTTCTTGTCATCGTCCATTTTTAAAGTTGGGTCACGGGTAGTAACAGTAGCAAGCGGTACTGATAAAACACCATTTTTGCGGTCGGTAACGATTTCTACAGAAGCCGTCATGCCAGGTTTTAGTGGATATGAGCGTTTACCAACTATTAAATCTGAATACGATGAACGTAAAACTCTAATTTTAACTTCAAATTCTGTTACGGCATCCGTCGAAACCACTGAAGCGGCACTTCCTGAACCATTTGCCGAACTGGCAATTTCGTAAACAATTCCTTTAAATTTTCGTCCCGAAGCACTGTATGAATCCACATCAATAATTACAGTATCATTCATTGAAACACGGGTAATATCGTTTTCATTTACATTTACCCGAACTTCCATTTTATTCAAATTAGCAATTCTAAGCAACTCAGTACCAGCCATTTGCGATGTTCCAACGACACGTTCACCCAACTCAACATTTAGTTTTGAAACCGTTCCACTTTGTGGTGCATAAATGGTGGTTTTCGTTAAATTAGCCCTTGCTTCTTTCAAAGCCGCTTCCGAACTTTTCACGTTGAATGCTGCCGCTTGTACATTAGCTTTTGTAGATTCTACATCCTGTTTTGCCACTAAATATTGAGAATTAAACTGGTCAAATTCTGCATCCGAAATCACTTTATCGTCATGCAGTTTTTTATTACGGTCATAGTCAATTTTAGCTTTCAACATACGAGATTCTGATTGAGATTGCCCTGATTTTGCTTGTTCAACCGAGGCTTTTGCTGAATTCACTTGTGCCTCTGCACGAGCCAATAAAGACTCATAATTATCAGGACGAATTTTTAATAATAGTTGTCCCGCTTTAACAGAATCTCCTTCAGAAACGTACAGACCAACAATTTCACCCGATACATCTGGCGAAAGTTTCACTTCAACTTCGGGTTGAATTTTCCCAGAAGCAGAGACTCGCTCAATAATATCAGCTTTTTTAGCTTTCGTAAATTCGACTTCTGTTGCAGGTTCTTTACCGATGAGGCCTTTTTGTTTAGCGAAAAATAAGCCACCGCCTAAAAGGACAACCACGCCCCCGAGTATCCACCAGATTTTATTTGAAGATTTCTTTGCCATAACAATTTGTGAATTAATGATTGAGTAAGTTGGTGAGTTGGAAAATAATAACGATTGTAATACATCACTAATTCACTCAATCACTTAATTAAAAGGTAAGAGGTTTATTTTGATAATAATCTAAAATTTTAGTTCTGAAAATAAAATCATATTTTGCTTGGACGAGATTGCCTTTTGCTTTGTCGAGATTCGTTTTTTGCAAACTATAACTCACAAAGTCTATCGCTCCAGCATTAAAACGACTATCTGCGGCTCTGAATGATTCTTCCAAAGCTGAAACTTGAACTGTAAAAGCATCATACCTTTTGGCTGAATTTGTCAAATTAGTATAGGCTGTTTCAATATTTTGTCTCAAAGTTAAACGAGTTTGTTGAGCATTCAAATTAGCATTATCTTTCTGAATTTTTGCCCTCGTAACATTGCTCTTATTGGCATATCTACTAAAAATTGGAATGTTGGCATTTAAGCCAAAACCATAATTTGCGGTATTTGATAGCTGATTGAAATAGCCAATCGTACCATTTTCTGCATAGTTTGGTTGCGTAACAATCAGCGGAATATCTGCACCATTAAATTTAACAACACCAAAATTCTGTTCTTTTGTGCCATCTTGGATATAGTTTTTTTGTGCATTGGATTGATTAGCCCCAAAATTGGCATTCGCCGAAATGATAGGCAAAAAACCAGCTCTGGCAACCTCAATGGCTTTATCAGCTCCTTTTATACGTAAATCTGCGGCTTTAACAATCGGTTGAGTATTTTCAGCAACTTCATAAATTTTATCAATTGAGACTTCATATCCACCCGTTGCAGGCGTAGGTACCGTGATTCTATCTACTTTTACATTGGTTATATTTCTATCGTTTAATAGTTGTAAAAGTGTCAATCTCGCCAAGTCTAAAGTGCTTTGATTGTTGATAACAGTGGTTTCTTCAGTTGCTAATTGTGCTTTCAAATCAAATAAATTAGATTGTGCTAACGAACCAGCTTTTACTAATTTATCAGTTCTATCAATCTGCAATTGAGTAATATTGGTCTGCGTTTGCGAAATAACCAACTGATCTTCGGCATTCATTATATTCAAATATGCTAACACAACTTGCAAGGAAATACTCTCTTTCATGGCTTGTAAATCAAATTGTGTTGCCTTTAAAAGAATATCATTTTGAATAATTGTATTTTTTAATTGAAAACCATTAAAAATTATTACGTTTGCCGTTAAACTTACTTGATTGTAATTGATATTTCGAGCAACATAATTATTAGTAAAAGGGTCAAGACTACGTCCAAAGTTAAAATACTCACTCATATTACCACTTGCATTTGGCAGTTGATTAAAATGAGATTGTTGTAATTGCAAATCATTAAGTAAAACTTGATTCTGGCTTTGTTTGACAGAAATATTATTTTTTAGAGCAATATCTACTGCTTCTTGCAACCCCAATTTGGTTTCGTTACCACTGGCTTGTACGGCATTTTGAGCTTTCAATTGGAAAGTCAATGAGCTAATTAAAATAAGAAATAAAAGAAAACGAGTCATGGCATTTGTGATTTGATAGTTCAATGTTACGAATGATAATTTTTGATTTAAAAATGTTTGGGATAAACGGCTAACTCTCATGGATAAATGGAAATATTGAATAATTACAACTTTCAATAAACCGTTTTCAATATTTACTATTGAATGAAAATATAAGCTCTCTTGAATCTTTAAAAATACTTGGAAATTAAATATTAAGTATTGATTATTGAACATTTCTAATTTTTAGTTCAAAGACAGTACCAATAATATAATAACCTGATTATCATAAAGTTACAGTAATTTACAAATGCAAAAAGTGTCCGTTTCCGAACACTTTATCATAAAATCGAACGCTAATTATTGAATAATTTTATAAATTGACTTGGCTGTTCGTCGTGATACTGCATTAAAATGCCACCATTCATAGTCAATCGGGATATATCCCGCTGACTTCATTACAAATCTAAGTAATTGTCGATTTGCAATTTGCTGTTTGGTAAGTTTCCCTATTTTTAGAAAATGAGCTTCTTTTTTTGGATAAGCCAATTCCCCAAAAAAATCATATTTTGTACCCATGTCTAACGGCACACCGTCTGTGGTAGCAATGGTTAAGTCAACAGCACTACCGTAATTATGAATTGAACCTTGAGCAGGATTTGCCACATAAATTGCCCTTTGCTTGGGTGAGTATTGCGAAAGTGAATTCCAAAGAATTTTTTGAATACTCAATGGTCGGCCTCCATCATAAACCAAAAGACGATAATTTGAATTTTTTTGTTTAAGTAAATCATTTGCTTTTAAGAGCATTTGAGCAGGTTTCTTTTGAAGATAGCAATTTGTGAGACAACCATATAGGTCTTTTCCAACGAAATTATCTGTTGTGGAATACTTTAATTCTACCAAAATATCAGCGTCATTTTTTTGAATATTCACTAAACCTTGTTCTCGCATTTTCTCTTCATATACACAAAGTTGGCTGAACTTTGAAAATTTGGATTTTACTTTTTGTTGGGAAGTAAAGGAACATAAAGTTAAAATAAAAAGCAATTTTTTCATATTATGACTATTTGTAACCGTATTAGTTATCAATGTAAATATAGTTTTTACCTTTATATTTACGGAACAATTATTAAAACCAATTACATTGTTTCATTAATTGTTAGTATTTTTATTATTCAAATAAATAGTGTCCTAATATAGTTCATTTTATATTCGTTTCAAGTGCAACCCAACCGTACCAATTAAAAAATATGAAAAAACAATTCTTAGTATTATTAATTACACTGTTTACAACACTTGAGGTTTATTCCCAGACTGCATATGTAAAATTTCCTCAAGTTGCCAAACAAATTGATTTAATGATTGAACATAATCAATCTGTTGCAAATGAACATATTAAAATAATGAATCAACCCAATAAAAGTGATTCTCCCGAAATGAAAGGTTTAATGGATGAATGGAAAACTATTGAAGAAGCGAATAAAATTCAAATAAAAACAATTTTTAAAGATTACGGCTTTTTGGGGTATAATGAAGTAGGGAATGAAAGTTCTTATAATTTTTTGCAAATGGTTCAGCATTTTGATGATGATTCAACTTTTCAACAACAAGTTTTAGTAGAAATGAAAAAACACATTGACAAAATCAATGCAAAACCAATTGAATTTGCCAATCTGACGGATAGAGTTAATCTGAATCAAAAGAAATTTCAAGTATATGGTACGCAATTAAAACTCAACGAAAAAGGCACAACTTTTGAACCTAAGCCAGTAATTGACCCTCAAAATCTAAATAAACGACGTGCAGATATTGGTTTAGGAACAATTGAAGACGCAATTACAATTATGAATGGACACTTTGCAGCGAGTTTAAAAAAATAATAAAAATGAATAAATTATTCCTAAAATCAGGAGCCATATTAGCAGGATTATCAATCGCTTTAGGTGCTTTTGGAGCTCATGCTTTTAAAACTGCTTTGGAAATATCTAACCGTACTGAAACCTTTGAAACTGCTGCACGATACCAAATGTATGGAGCTTTAGCCTTGATATTTGTAGGTATTTTAACCGATAAAATTCCTCATAAATTCCTCACATGGTCGGGCAATGCCTTCATGGTTGGGACAATAATTTTCTCAGGCTCTCTTTATCTTATTTGTGTAACGGGCGTAACAATGTGGGGAGCAGTAGCACCTATCGGCGGAGCAAGTCTAATGTTAGGGTGGGTCTTGTTTTTTATGGGGGTTGGGAAAAGGTAATTTATTTACTGTGTATCCAAACTTCAATCGCTTCAAGATATGACATAGGAACAAACTCACAAAGTTATTCGTTAGAGAAAAAGGGTAAAAAAATCAATTTCCCGTTAGGCTAAATTCATTATGCAAATCAACCAATTACCACTTTCAGAAGTAAACTTATTTTCTTCGTTATTTTTAGACTTCATTCAGCAATCTCCCAAAATCAAAGACTTTTCTGGTAATTATCCTGATATTCAAGGATTTAACAAACAATTAGCTTTGAAAAAATTTGATTTAGAAAAGCGAAAAGTATTGGTAGAAACGCTTAAAAGGCAATATAAAAACCTCCCAAATCAACCTGATTTAGCTGTTCTTTTACAGGAAAATACTTTTACTGTAACAACAGGTCATCAATTAAATATCTTCACGGGTCCATTGTATGTAGTTTTCAAAATGATTACAACTATCAATTTGGCGAAGAAATTGAAAAGTTATTTCCCAGAATATAATTTTGTTCCTGTTTATTGGATGGCGAGTGAAGACCATGATTTTGCAGAAATTAATCATTTTTCCTTATTCGGTAAAACTTTATCTTGGGAAACCACCCAAACGGGTGCAGTTGGACGAATGAATCCAAAGGAATTAGAAACGTTGATATTAGAAATGGCGGAATGTCCAACGGTTTTCAAAGATGCCTATCTCAGTCACGAAACTTTGGTAAATGCTGCTCGATGTTACGCCAATGAATTATTTGGTAATCAAGGACTTGTATGCATTGATGCTGATGATAGAGATTTGAAAAGACAATTTATTCCAATAATTAAAAACGATTTACTACAACATTCTGCCTTCGAGATTGTCTCGAAAACTACGAAAGATTTAGAGAATTTGGGATATAAAACTCAAATTGTACCCAGAGAAATTAACTTTTTTTACCTTTCTAATGGCATGCGTGAACGTATCACAAAGGAAGGAAATTTATATAAAGTATTAAATACTAATATTCAATTTTCAGAAGTGGAAATATTGAATTTATTAGAAACTGAACCTGAAAAATTTAGTCCAAATGTTGTTCTACGTCCTGTGTATGAGGAAGTTATTTTGCCTAATTTAGCCTATATCGGTGGTCCTTCGGAAGTACCTTATTGGTTACAATTGAAAGGAATATTCGATTTTCATCAAGTAGAATTTCCCATTTTAATGCCTCGAAACTTTGGCATGATTATTAATAAATCAACTGCCAAAAGAATTGAGAAATTAGGACTTTCCGCTCATGATTTATTCTTGGATGAAATTAAATTAAAGAAGAATTTTGTAGAACGAAATTCCGAAAATTCATTAAGTTTAGTATCTGAAAGTCAAGAATTTGCTACTATTTTTGATAAGATTTTAGAGAAAGCTGTGAAGGTGGATAAAACTATGGAAGGAGCCGTTAAAGGTGAGCAACAAAAGGTTTTGAATGCTTTAGAAAATCTTGAAAAACGCCTTAAAAAAGCCGAAGAAAGAAATCAAGAAACGGAAGTAAACCAGCTTTTGGGGGTAAAGCAAAAGCTCTTTCCAAATGGCGTGCCACAGGAAAGAGCCGAAAATTTCTTAAACTTTTATCTGAATAATCCAGAATTTCTAAATCAAGTAGCCGAAGCCTTCGACCCACTTGATTTTAGTTTTAATATTTTGGTGGAAGAATAAGTTGTACTTGTCATTGCGAGTAATGTTGTCATTGCGACCGCAGAAAAGCAATGACAAAACTCTTATATCATCAAGGAATCGGCAATACTTTGCTTTCCTTAAAAGTAGAAAGAATTACCATAGTTTGCGTTCCTGCCACTTCTTCAATTTCATTAATTTTCTCCAACATCAGTTTCTGATAAGATGAAATATCCTTTGCAATTATCTTTAAGAGAAAATCTCCAGAACCTGTAACATGATGACACTCAATTACTTCTGGAATCAAATTCACTTGAGACACAAATGATTCCGTTACTTGTTTCTTGTGTCCTGTTAAAGTAATTGTTACGAAAGTCGTTACGCCCAACCCAACTTTGTCACGGTTCAATTGTGCATGATAACTCTCAATGATTCCTGCTGTTTCTAATTTTTTTACTCTTTCTAAAGTTGGCGCTGGCGATAGACCTATTTCTTTTGATAATTGAGCATTCGTGATTTTAGCATTTTGCTGTAAAATCTCCAATACTTTATGGTCAATTTGATCCAATTTGATACTCATTTTGTTGATTATTTAGAATTTTGCAACCATGTAGAGAAGATTAAAATCAAAGGCAATAAAGCAATAATTTAACCTTTTTCACAGTTAATATTTTAAAAAATTAATACGTTTTAAGGATTGGTAACTACTGGTGGGATTGGAATATATAACAAAGCTAAATACTTTCTTTTAAATATTCTAAGAAATTTTACAGAAATGCTATATGGGAAAATAATATTTCTATTAAGCGGTCATTTTTAACAAAAAATACCAGAAAATTCTGTTAAAACGAAATAATTTCATGAATTAGAAAATATTTCAAACAAAATCTTATTTCGTACAACTACTTATTTTCGTTTGGAAATCTTATTTAACGAAATTTTCTTTTGTAATGTACATTTAAAACGAACATCATCTATTACCCTTTTTGCTGAGTGTTTTGTCGCCCGACCTTGCACACGCTCACGCCACATACGAAAAGAAGACGGCTTCATTTCTTTCCGCATGACTTCAATAACTTCTTGTTCTTTCAGTCCAAATTGGGCGGTGATTGCATCAAAAGGCGTACGGTCTTCCCATGCCATTTCTACGATTCGGTCAAGGTCTTGATCAGTGAGGATTATTGACTGTGTTTTCATGTAATAGTAACAGATTTGGGAGAGGATTGTTTGTTAAAAAATAGAACGCCGATGACGCAGATGTCTTCGATAACACCGATTCAAAAGGATTTTTGATTTGTTAATTTTTAGAAATGTATATTTTCAAGTTATACCTTTAATATTCATTTCTAATTCTTTTAAATAGCATCTGTGACATTTGCGTTCCAACAACACTCAATCTAAATGCAGAACCGTCCCCTTCGGCGATTTCACGGTAAATTTGTACTTTAATTTCTTTTCTTTATTGGGTTCTAAATTTAGTTTCCAAGTAATTATACCTGTCTCCTTATTTACCTCAGCATCGTTTGCTTCTTGGTTATCTACTTCTATTTCCTTGGCTTTTGAGATTGGGAATTGATCTTCAATCGTTAAATTAATTATCTGATGTTTAGTATTCCTGACCACAATTTCATAGCCCCGACTATCCACTTTATTACTTCCCAAAGATTGTTTTTTTCTAAAATCAGTCATTTTATTTCTGGAAACCACTACGCCTTTATCTCTTCCTAAAGAAACGCTGAGTGTATCTTGATTATCAACATTCAGGTAAGAATCACCTAAATAAGTATCTTCAAAATACAACTTCATCATTCCCGCCATGAGGTCATACTTTTCCCAATCTACGATTTTTGCTGTCAGGAAGGCATCTTTGTCGTATTTTGGAGCAACGTAATATTCGTAAGTTGCTGGAATATCAAGTGATTTTAATTCTACTTGAAAATTCTTAGAACCTGTTTTTATTGTGTAAAGTTGGGGGAGATCAAAGGATTTTGAGGTTTGTTGGTAATTAGTTTGAACGGCTCCATATCCCTGAACAACAACTTCTTCAAGTGCATATTTTTGATTAGCTTGTGGCTTAATAACTTCATCATCATGTTTAATTTCGGGAGCTAAGAATTTCATTGTCTTCACTTGCGGTACTGGCTCAATATACCAAGTTCCAAAAACAGGAGCATTTCCTTGTTTTTGAGGTTCACCCGTTGAAAGCGATAATTTTACATCCCTCCAATCTTCTCCAGAATTTTGATTAATATTTGCCTTAAAAGTCATATTAAGGGGTTTTGAGATGTCTTTTACTCTTAAATCATACGAGGGAGTCCAATTGGTATTTACCACAAAATAGCTTAATGTAAAATTTACATTGGTAGGATTATTCGCCAAAACTGCAACCACAATTACCGAGGTTTCTTCACCTTTATTACCCGTAATTTGAGTAATTTGATTGGTAATTTTCAATACTTCAATCTCGGATTTCTTAATAATTTTGTCTAATTCCAATTGTTTAGCCAAAACATCAGTCATTCTAAGTCGTTGGAAATCAATTGATTCTTTTAAATCTATCGCCTTCAATCCAGTATTTTGTCCAACGATTAATTGATTTTTAATCAACATTTCCTCCTCCCGTTTATAAACGGTCAGTAGGCTTTTGTCCGTTGCCATTTTATCTTGGATTGTCTCTCTTTGATTTTCCAATTTCGTAATTTCAGCAATCGAAGGTTTCGTTCCTAAAAAATCCTTTTCGTGCGTAACTGACTGAATAGCAACATCGCCTTCCGATTTTATTTGAACAGAATTTACGTCTAAATCTGGTGTAATGTGGTTGAATCTAATTTCAGTTTTACCCGAAAAAACAGAAATCTTAGCCGACCTCACCACTTGAGCTCCCGAAAGGAAAACCGTAACTTTTTCAATTTTAGAATCCGCTAATTGTCCTTTAATGATTTGACCAAAAGTTAAATTAGTGATTAGGCACAGGAGGAAAAGAAAACCTCGGTTTAATAATTGTTTGTTTATCATTTTGTTTGAATTTTGGGTACTGAATTTTGGATAAAGATTAAGATTTACGAAACTACTATTTAATAACTAATCTCAATCCCTAACTCATAGATGCACAAAGTTCGTTGATTCCCTAAAAATTTTCGTAAAACTTTCTGATTTATCTTAAAATTAGGATTTTAAAGTTCTAAAATTCGTAATTTTGAAGTTCATTATATATCATTTTCGTAGTCTGACTTTGTAATACTGTTCAGACAAAAGACAGACTAAATTTTTAGACTAAATAATTTTAAACTTTATCAGTTTAAGAATCCATTCTTTGTGAATAATAAAATCAGTTAAAGAGTATTGTCGACAGTAACAATGTCAGCTATCCTATTAACTAATAACAGATAACAGAACGCATGGCAGAAGAAGAAAAAAAATCACTGAATTTCCTTGAACAAATTGTAGAAGAAGATTTAGCGAATGGCAAAAATGGCGGGCGTATTTTGACCCGTTTTCCACCTGAACCAAATGGCTATTTACACATTGGACACGCCAAATCAATTTGCCTAAATTTCGGTTTAGCAGCGAAATACGGTGGAGAAACAAATCTTCGTTTTGACGATACCAATCCTGAAAAAGAAGAAACTGAATACGTTGATTCTATAAAAGCGGATGTCAAATGGTTGGGCTTCAATTGGACAAACGACCAAGAATTATATGCCTCTGATTATTTTGAAAAACTCTATCAGTTTGCCGTAGAGCTTATTAAAAAGAATTTTGCGTATGTGGATGATCAACCCGCCGAGATGATTGCAGCTCAAAAAGGGAATCCAAATTTATCAGGAGAAGATAGTCCATTTCGCTATCGTCCCATCGCAGAAAATCTTGATTTATTTGCTCGTATGCGGGCAGGTGAGTTTCAAGATGGAGCGAAAGTATTACGAGCAAAAATCGACATGGCTCACCAAAATATGCACATGAGAGATCCGCTCATGTATCGTATCAGACACGTTGAACACCACCGCACGGGTAATGATTGGTGCATCTACCCAATGTATGATTTTGCTCATGGGCAGTCAGATTCTATTGAAAAAATCACGCACTCAATTTGTACTTTGGAGTTTGACGTTCACCGTCCTTTATACGATTGGTTTATGGAAAAATTAGAAATTTTTCCTTCTCAACAATACGAATTTGCCCGTTTGAACCTTACGCATACTGTGATGAGCAAGCGTAAATTATTACAATTAGTCCAAGAAGGTATCGTATCAAGTTGGGATGATCCTCGAATGCCAACAATTTCGGGTTTACGTCGTCGTGGGTTTACGCCTGCATCGGTGCGTAATTTCTGTGAAAAAATTGGGGTTGGGAAACGAGATAATTTGATTGACGTAGGGGTTTTGGATTTCTGCGTAAGAGAGGATTTGAATAAATCAGCCACTCGTGTAATGGCAGTGCTTGATCCTTTGAAAGTGGTCATTACTAATTATCCAGTAGGACAAACAGAGGATCTATTTATAGAAAATAACCCCGAAGATACTGAGTCAGGAAGTCGTTTAGTGCCGTTCAGTCGTGAAATTTATATCGAAAGAGATGATTTTATGGAGGAACCGATGAAAAAGTTTTTCCGTCTTGGACCAGGTTTAATGGTACGTTTAAAGGGAGCTTATATCATCAAATGTGATGATTTTGTGAAGGATGAGTTAGGAAATATTACGGAATTACACTGCACCTATTTTGAAGAGAGCCGTTCAGGATCAGATACTTCAGGAATTAGTGTAAAAGGCGTAATTCACTGGATTTCAGCACTTCATGCCATCACAGCAGAGGTTCGTTTGTACGATAGATTATTAATTTTGGAAGATGCTTCGCAGGTAGGCGATGATTTTAAGAAATTTATCAATCCAGATTCTTTGACAATTTTACCACAGGTTTACCTTGAACCAAGTCTGAAAGATGCTAAAATAGGAACAAATTATCAATTTATGCGGAAAGGCTATTTCTGTTTAGACACTGATTCTACGTCTGGCAATTTGGTTTTTAATCGGACAGTAGGATTGAAAGATAGTTTTAAGAAATAAGTTGTACGAGTATAGAATTTAAATAACAAAAAATGCCAAAATTGTTGAATTTAGGCATTTTTTGTTATTTTGTATTTTAAATATTCATTAATAAACCGCCTGATAATCAATTGTAAACACGATGATTGAGAGTTTATCTTTACCTACTTTTACAGGAAAAATATTTCCATCTCCATCAAATTGATTGGCGTATAAACCTTTATTACCTTCTTTAATAAAAAGAGAATATCTGCCTTCTGGTAATTCCAGACAAAATTTTCCTTCTGAATCTGATTTTATAGACTTTACTAACCTCGTTACAATGGCTTTATAAAACCCATCTTGAAGCGTTGCTTGTTCAGTACTTGTCAAGTCATACACAAAGAGTTCTCGTTGAACAGGCTTTGCTTTCAAGGGTTTACGGTCAGGCGATGGCATCAAATTTCCTGATTTCCAAACAATTGAACCACAGATTCCTTGATTAGGTGTTTCAATTGAAGCCCCAAATTCAATACTTTTTGAGGCTATTATTTTAACTTTTTTAACTTTTCTACATACCTTTTTTTTAGGTTTTTGACAAAAAGAAAGGCTTGCAACAAAGCATAAATACAGAATAATTAATGATTTTATTTTCATTTTAATTCCTTTTAAATAACGAATCCACAAATTCTTTCTTATTAAAAACCTGCAAATCTTCAATCTTCTCCCCCACTCCAATATATTTTACGGGAATTTTTAATTGGTCAGAAATTCCAATAACTACGCCTCCTTTTGCCGTTCCATCTAATTTTGTAATTGCCAAAGCTGTTATTTCAGTTGTTTTTGTAAATTCTTGCGCTTGAATAAAGGCATTTTGGCCTGTTGAACCATCCAACACTAAAAGGACTTCATGTGGTGCATCGGGCAAGAATTTCTGCATTACTCGCTTGATTTTTGAAAGTTCATTCATCAAGTTTACTTTGTTATGTAAACGTCCTGCGGTGTCAATAATTACTACATCCGCATTTTGCTCAACTGCCTGTTTTACAGCATCGTACGCCACTGCGGCAGGGTCGGTGTTCATGCCGTGGTCAATCACGGGAACACCTACACGACTTCCCCAAAGTTTCAATTGGTCAACAGCGGCGGCTCTAAAAGTATCACCTGCTCCTAAAATAACTTTATTACCAGCCTTATGAAATTGTGCCGCCAACTTTCCAATAGTTGTGGTTTTCCCCACACCATTTACGCCAACAACCATAATCACATAGGGTTTTACATTTGGCATTTTGAAAGCATTATCAATATCCTGCGATTTATTTTCAGCTAATAATTCAGCAATTTCTTCTCTAAGAATAATATCTAACTCACTGGTGTTGACAAATTTATCTCGAGCCACTCTCTCTTCAATTCTTTTAATAATTTTGAGGGTTGTATCCACACCAACATCCGATGAGATTAGAATTTCTTCCAATTCATCCAAAACTTCTTCATCAACTTTAGATTTGCCGACTACAACTCTGCTCAATTTAGAAAAAATTCCTTCTTTGGTTTTTTCTAATCCTTTATCGAGGGTCTCTTTCTCCTCAGTATTTAGAACTTCTTTTTTCTTAAAAAAATCAAATAAACCCATTTTTTTTATGTTATAGTACTTACAAATTTACACTTACAAATCTTATACCGATACCTTAAATCCAAAATACTTTCAATTTTAAACACAAAAGCCTTCACACAAGGCAAAGGCTTTTGTTAATTTATTTATTTCTAAGGAATTAAACCATCTCTATTTTATTTCCCATACGCTTACGTTCACCTGCTTCCAAATAAATTTTACGGATACGAATAGACTTTGGTGTAATCTCTAAATATTCATCTTTCTGGATATACTCCATTGATTCTTCCAAAGAGAAATTCAATTTTGGAGCAATTTTCACGTTATTATCCGTACCAGAAGCACGCATATTCGTTAGTTGTTTCGCAGTTTGAACGTTTACTTCAATATCATTCTGACGATTATGCTCTCCAATTACCATTCCAGTATAAACTTCCTGCGTTGGGTCGATGAAGAATACACCACGGTCTTGTAATTTATCAATTGAGTAAGGAGTGGCAGCACCTGAATTCATTGAAATTAAAGAACCGTTGATACGTCCAGCAATTACGCCTTTGTATGGTTCATAAGCCTTAAAACGATGAGCCATGATAGCTTCTCCGAAAGTAGCAGTCAATACTCTTGAACGCATACCAATCAAACCACGTGAAGGAATATTAAATTCTAAATGTTGTAAATCACCTTTTGGCTCCATTATCAACAATTCACCTTTTCCTTGTGTTGCAATTTCAATTACTTTACCCGCTGATTCTTCAGGAACGTCCACTACCAAAATTTCAATTGGTTCTAAACGCTCACCGTTTTCACCTTCTTTGAAAATCACTTGTGGCTGACCAACTTGTAATTCATATCCCTCACGACGCATCGTTTCAATTAAAACCGACAAGTGAAGAATTCCACGACCAAATACTAAAAATTTATCTTCTGAAGAAGTAGTCTGAACTTTCAAAGCCAAATTTTTCTCAGTTTCTTTGAACAAACGGTCACGCAAGTGGCGAGATGTTACAAATTTACCTTCTTTACCATAGAACGGAGAGTTATTAATGGTAAACAACATGTTCATTGTTGGCTCATCAATTGAGATTCTTGGTAATGCTTCTGGTGTTTCAAAATCAGTAACGGTATCACCAATTTCAAAATCTTCAATACCTGTCATAGCACAAATTTCACCCGAAGAAACTTCGCTTACTTTTATTCTTCCAAGACCTTCAAATACTTGAAGTTCTTTTATTTTCATTCTTTTTACCGAACCATCTGCCTTCATTAAAGCTACTTGCATACCTTCTTTGAAAGTTCCACGATGTACACGTCCAATAGCGATACGCCCTACAAAAGATGAATAATCCAATGATGTAATTTGCATCTGTGGAATACCTTCATTGGTTGCTGCTGGAGGAATACTTGCGATAATCACGTCTAATAATGCCGTAACATCTTCTGTTTTTTCTCTCCAATCTAAACTCATCCATCCTTGCTTAGATGAACCGTAAAGGGTTTGGAAATCTAATTGATCTTCAGTTGCTCCTAAGTTGAACATTAAGTCAAAAACTTGCTCATGTACTTCGTCAGGACGACAATTTTCTTTATCTACTTTGTTGATAATTACGATTGGTTTCAATCCTAAATCAAGTGCTTTACCTAATACAAAACGAGTTTGAGGCATTGGACCTTCAAAAGCATCCACCAAAAGGCAAACACCATCAGCCAATTTCAATACTCTTTCTACCTCACCGCCAAAGTCGGAGTGACCAGGTGTATCGATAATATTAATTTTTACGCCATTATAGCGAACAGATACGTTTTTAGAAACGATTGTGATGCCACGTTCACGCTCTAAATCGTTGCTGTCGAGGATTAAATCTCCGAACTCTTGGTTATCACGAAATAACTTTGAGGCGTGGATGATTTTATCGACAAGGGTAGTTTTACCGTGGTCAACGTGAGCAATAATGGCAATGTTACGGATGCTTTCCATGAATTCAATTTGAAAATTTGATGATTTCTGATTCAGCAATTGAATGCTTTAAAACTGTAAAATATTGTCTTTAAAATTAGACGCATCAAATTCAATTTTAAACTTTATACTTTATTGATTTGATATAATTTCAGATTCATAAAATCAGGGTGCAAAGGTACGTATATTTTCTTAGAAAAGTGCTATTTAAAGGAAAAAATAATGGAGAATTAGTTTGGAACTACTATTTAACGTTTTAAAGGCTAAGTTGTTGTAAATCAGGTTATAAAACCTATTTTTACAATTACACTATTCCTATTTTTAATTAGACTATTTTTGGA
>JACMRQ010000467.1 GCA_014376355.1 Arcicella sp.
CGTTGCAAAGTCCAAATTTAGCCACCCGATATTTAGCGTGGGAAGCCTTACAGAAATTTGAAAAATCTGCGGAAAATGAGTTACTCAGTGTATTTAATTCAGAGAATGCACCGATGAAAGCTCGAGCTTTTTGGGCTTTGTGTAAAATAATTGATGGTAAAAAATATACAGAATTAGCCTTAGCAGACAGGAATCCAGACATTAAAATTGCAGGAATTAGAGCGGCTCGTCAATTGAAATTGGACGTACTTTCGTATCTAAAACCACTCGTAAATAATACCAATCCACAAATTCGTCGTGAATGTGCTATTGCCCTACACGGAAATAAATCAGCCGAAGCCGCTGAACTTTGGGCAACATTAGCAACGCAACATGATGGAAAAGACCGCTGGTATTTGGAGGCTTTGGGCATTGGTGCTTCCGAAAATTGGGATGCTTGTTTTGCAGCTTATCTCAAGAAAGTGGCCGATCCAACGCAAACTGTGGCAAGTCGTGATATTGTTTGGCGAGCAAGAACCAACGAATCTGTAAGGTTTTTAGCAAGTTTAGCAACTGATTCAAAAACTGACTTAAAAGACCGTTTACGTTATTTCAGAGCCTTTGATTTTAATAATGGCAAATCGAAATCTGAAATACTTTTGGCAATGTTAAAAGGCAATTCGGCAGAACAAAGTCAGATTAATCAATTGGCATTGAGTCATTTAGATGTTGATTTTGTAAAAGCTTCGCCCGTTGCGAAAGTGGCTTTAAAAAAATTAATGAGTAATTTACAAGGAAAACAGTATCTGGAATTGCAAGATAAATATTTGATGCCTGAGGAAAATGCAAGGCTTTTATCTATGGTTACAGCGAGACAAAATATCAGAGAATCATCCGAAATTCTCATCAAATCAAATGAAGGTTTAACGTTGGCAAAGCAGGTAATAAATAATCCAAAGCAAGAAGTTTTGGCAATTAAATTATTAGAAGGTATTCGTGGTAATGGCAGTAAAACATCTTTAAATTTGTTGCAATCGGTAATGTTTGATAAAACTAAATCAATCACCATGCGTAAAGAAGCCACAAGGTTTTTGGGTGGAAGTATGAGTGGTGAGGATTTCGTTTTGAAATATTTAAAAGAAGGCAAAATTCAGCAAGACTTTATTCCAATAGCAGTGGAGGGAGTTAGTCGAGCTTGGAGACGAAATGTAAGAACGGAAGCATCCAAATATTTAGGAAATGTTACAAGTAGTATAAAGAGCAAACTTCCTCCCATTTCAGAATTAATTGCGATGAATGGCGATGCGAAAAAAGGCGTTGAAATATTTGCTGCCAATTGTTCGGTTTGCCACCAAGTAAATGGCGAAGGTATGGATTTTGGTCCAAAACTTTCTGAAATTGGCTCAAAATTGGGGAAAGATGGACAGTATTTAGCCGTCATGTATCCCGATGCGGGAATCGGTTTTGGTTATGAAGGTTGGGAATTAAAAATGAAAGATGGTTCAGTATTAAATGGTATTATTTCTTCAAAAACTGAAACTGATTTAGTGCTAAAAATGCCTGGCGGAATTGTTCAAAATTTAAAAACCAGTGCGGTTAAAAGCATGAGAATGATGCCTAATTCAATGATGCCTACGGGTTTAATGGATGGAATGAGCAAAGATGAAGCGGTGAATTTGGTGGAGTATTTGGTGGGGTTGAAGCGGAAATAATTTTATTTAAAAATAATAAACCCCACTCCGAAGATTTGTTTTGGAGTGGGGTTTATGTTTTATTTCTGTAGTTGAGAAATCCGATTGTTATTGAAGACACCAACAAAAACATAAGAATACTCAAAAATCAAATTTTCTAAACGATAATTTCAAACAAGAAAAATTAATAAAATCGTAACCGAAACCCAATTGAACGAACCAGCAAATCAGTTTGTTTAGGAAAAGTAAATCAAATTAACCAAATTAAAATGTTACGAAAAATTATGCAAATACTCCTCTTACTGATTATCATTCTGGGCTTAACAACTTACTTATTTTTACAGCAAAAAGTATTCGGGAAAAATCCTACTGGGACAAGATTAACCCGTATTGAAAAATCGCCTAATTATCGTGATGGGTTTTTCCAAAATCAGTCCGTAACAGAGGTAATGTCGGAGGGAGCTTCAACGTTGGGGACTATGTGGAAGTTCTTGAATAAAACTAAAAACGTTGAACCTCAGCAAATTATGCCTTCTATTAAAACGGATTTAATAAATTTGGCTGATGACAAACCCACTATTGTCTGGTTTGGACACTCTTCTTATCTAATTAAATCGAAAGGTTTTACTATTTTGATGGATCCCGTTTTTAGTGGTTCGGCCTCACCCGTTTCATTTTTTGGAAAATCTTTTGCAGGTTCAGATGTGTATAATGTCGATGATATGCCTAAAATTGATATGCTTATTCTTTCGCATGACCATTACGACCACCTTGATTATGAGACAATTACGAAGTTAATTCCGAAAGTAAAGAAATTTTATACTGCTTTGGGCGTGGGTGAACATTTAGAACATTGGGGTGTGAAACCCGAAAATATTGTTGAATTTGACTGGTGGGAAAATCAGCAAATTTCGCCTGATATTTCAATTACAGCAACGCCCGCAAGGCATTTTTCGGGCAGAGGTTTTACCCGTGCAAAATCATTATGGGCTTCTTACGTATTGAAAATTCATGGTTATAATTTGTTTTTAGGTGGTGATTCTGGCTATGATAAGCACTTCAAAATCATCGGTGATAAATTTGGTCCATTTGATATTGCATTCTTAGAAAACGGACAATATAATATGGATTGGCACGCTATTCATACCTTGCCAGAAGAAACAGCACAAGCAGCTAAAAACTTGAATACCAAAGTATTAATGCCAGTACATTGGGGGAAATTTGTTTTGGCTTTCCACGATTGGAACGAGCCGATTTCTGATTTAAAGAAAATCATGGATAAACAAAATATTAAATTAACAACGCCCTTAATCGGTGAACCTGTGGTTTTGGATGGGGTTTATCCTGATAAAATTTGGTGGAATTTTTAGCAGATAAATATAACTCCCTATAAGAATCATCCTGTATTTATTTATATTTGTTAATCATCATTCTCAAAAATATAAACAATGGAAAGAAGAGATTTTACTAAAAATTTGATTGCCAGTGCGGGCTTAGTTTCACTACCTTCGTTTGTAAAAGGTTCTCAAAATCAGATGATTAATGCTCCACAAACGCCTTTTAAACTCAAATATGCTCCTCACTTTGGAATGTTTGAAAACTCAGCAGGAAAAGATGAAATAGACCAATTGAAATTCATGCACGAAATGGGTTTTAGGGCTTTGGAAGACAATGGAATGATGGGTAAATCGCCCGAATTGCAGACTAAAATTGGCGAAACAATGGCAAAATTAGGAATGTCTATGGGCGTTTTTGTGGTTGGTTTTGATAATTGGCCCCCAAAAAGTACCCTCGCAACGGGAGACAAAGAATGGAGAGATAAGTTTTTAAATGTCTGTAAAAATGCCGTAGAAGTAGCAAAACGTTGTAATGCAAAATATATGACGGTTGTTCCTGGGAACTTTAAACGTGATTTGCCGATAGGAATTCAAACGGGTCATGTTATTGAATCTTTACGACAAGGAGCCGCAATTCTTGAACCGCACAATTTAACAATGGTTCTCGAACCATTATCGGATAATCCTGATTTATTTCTTCGAAATTCCGACCAAACCTATATGATTTGTAAGGCGGTGAACAGTCCAGCTTGCAAGATTTTGTTTGATATGTGGCACATGCAGAGAAATGAAGGAAGAATGACGCAACACATGGATTGGGCTTGGGATGAAATTGCCTATTTTCAGATTGGCGATGAACCAGGACGTAATGAACCAACATCGGGTGAAGTGAATTATAAATATCTTTTCAAACACATTAACGAAAAAGCAAAAGCAACCAATCGGGAAGAATTCATTTTAGGTATGGAACATGGTAACTCCATGAAAGGAAAAGAAGGCGAAATGAAATTAATTGAGGCTTATCGGTGGAGCGATATTTCTTAAAAAGCGAAGTGAAACGGAGGAAATATCTTGTGATTCCGAGTAAATTTTGATGTAATTTAAAATTTATTTTTAGGTGCAAATTAATAAAGAAACAAAGAGATGGTAATACCTTAATTTACCATCTCTTTATTTTTAACACAGTTATTGAAACCTTAATTCGTAAAATCAATATCTGTTTTCTCCATTTTACGTTCTTTTTTGCGGAAAGTCGCATTGGCTTTTCCGATGGGTAATTGTAGCGTTAATTTATAAAAACGAACCTCTCGGCGATTCATGCTGGCTTGGTAAATATTTTCTTGTTCAATGGTTGATACTTGTTTACGAGAATTAAAAATATCATTTACACTAAAAACCACACTCGCTCGATTACCCATAAACGACTTTTTTATTGCAAAATCTGCCGCTTGAATCGGTAACCTAAAGCCTTGTAAACCTGGCGTCTTACTGTCTCGATTTAGGTTAATATTTGCTGATATATTGGCAGGAAAACGATACGATACATTCAATTTTGCCCGATAAACTACCGCTTCATTTGTGATGGTTTCAGTTTGAACAATAAAATCAAAAACGTTTATGTTTGCCGTTGCCGAAAATGGACCTGAAGTATATTTGAAGGTATTATCCATTCCGTATTGAATATCTGCTTTGGCGTTAATGAACGATGTTACCAAAATTGAAGGGTCGGTTGCAGATGGTTGCGTGAAAGGCTTAATAGTATGATCTTCGTAAATATAATAAGCCGAAGCCAACCAACTCAAACGACCCAAATTTTGACTATAATTTAACTCAGCAGTATTTATAAATTCAGGTTGAATTTTCGGATTTCCCACCGTAATATTTTGTCGGTCGTTGGACTGAATTCCGACAAATAGCTGTCTGAAACTAGGTCTTCCCACTTTTCTACTTAGACTTAACCCAATTTCTGAATCTTCACTAAACTTCTTACCTAAAGAAAATGAAGGGAAAAATGCTTGAAACCAATTGTCTCCGTTGGCTTTTGGGTAATCATATCCAAAAGTTGAACCGTCAAATCTCGATGTTCCGTGGAGGAAAGACTGCTCAACTCTTAGCCCCGCTTCCATTGTAATATTGTATTTTAGGCGATGATTATATAAAAAATAAAGAGCGTTGACCATCTCCAAAATATCGCCATCTTGCGAATAATTTGGCAATAAAGTAAAGGCTTTTGTATCGTTATTTTGTTGGTTAAAAAAATACTGAATATCTCTCCCGAAGGTATAACTTCGCAAACCCATTTCAAATTTTGTGGAATCGTTAATTGGATGAACATAGTCTAATTGTGCAAAATATTGCGAACCAATCTGACGACCCGTAATTTTATCTTTCTCTGGATACGTAGGCAGATTGCTTCCATCAGCATTCTGTCCAGTCGTTAGCCAATCCGCAGCATTCGATACTTTGTTGCGAGTGTAAGAAGAAATAAAACTTAATTCACGACCTTTGCGGGCAAAAGTTCGCTTCCAGTCAAACTCTAAACCCAAATTTGTAAAAGAATTTTCAGGAATTACGGTTCGACTACCAAAGCTTGTAATGGCTTGTTGAGCGTTTTTGTAATCGTATTGTTGGTTGGAAATTTGATTAAAAGCACCCCCCACCATGGTTGCAGCCAATGAAAAAGTATTGTGTTTATTGGCAGCATAATCTACTACAACTCGCCCATTTTGAAAAACATTATCAAGCGTAATATCCGTATTTTGATTAAAATAACTTACGGGCAAACCATTCAAAAAATTAGTTCGGTTTACGTAACCATTCAAAGGATTTTGGGTTGAATTGAAATTATACAAACCTGTTAAATTCCATTTACCTTGATGATAATCTAAGTTTAAAGAACCATCATATCTTGAATTATTACCGATTCCCGCACTTACCGAACCGTTAAAACCCGTTGCCCGATTTTTCTTTAAAACCAAGTTCACAATTCCGCCCGAAGTGGAGGCATCGTAACGAGCAGAAGGATTAGAAATTACTTCTACGGATTCAATTTGATTGGCAGGAATCTGAGCGAGCGACAATTGTGTAGGCTTTCCGTTAATATAAATGGTCGTTGCCATGTTCCGTAAAGTGGCATTTCCACTTTCATCAATATTAATCGAAGGCACAGTTCGCAGGAGCGATTCAGCCGTTCCACCGATGGATGTGAGACTTTTAGCAACATTAAAAATTCGCTTATCCATTCCCAAAGAAACTTGGTCTTTTTCGCCCTTTACTTGTACCTCTTGGAGCAATTTAGAATCAGGATTTAAGCCAATAGATTTTAAATCTAAAGCCCCCTCTCCTACTTCAACCACTTGACTAACCGACTGGTACCCAACAAATGAAACCTTAGCGGTTAATTTTCCGAGGGGTAAATTAGTAAAAGAAAACTCCCCCGTGATAGGCACTGTCATACCGCCCACGAGCGAATCTTTGGTATCTTTGGTTTGGAAAAATCCGATGGTGGCGAACGGTAAAACTTCGTTGTTGGCAGCATCAATGATTTTTCCAGAAACTTGTCCCGATTTTGGACCTTGAGCAATAGCAACATTTAACGATAAAATGAAGATTAAAAATAGATTTTTTAGCATTGTGACTTTGTGTTGAAATGTAAGATGCAAAATTACGTCGAGATTTTGTAGAAATTTTGTACTACGTTCAAAGTATCGAAAGTGAAGTGTTTTTTCCATTGTTTTAAAGTATTTTGACTGATATTTAGTTCTTCGTTGTTTAAAAAATTAATATTTTATGACAAAATAAGTACTTTGGAGTGAATCAAAAAAAAAGTATGGATAAGTAATAGAAATTATTCGACCATTTGGGTTTAACTTAATGTAAATCGGGATTGTCTATTTTTTGGGATTATTGGGTAATATGGAAATATTATTAAAAGGTTATCTAATTCATTTTATGCAATATCACTTTGAATAAGTTTTATTATATTTTTTATAATTATTGCTTCTTTTTAACCTTTTTTCTTTCAAAGAAGACGATTTACATCTTTTCATTTAGTTATAAATTTCAGTTATTATTTAAAAACTTAGGCTTTAATGAATTAATTTTGATGTAATTTCCAGAAACAGTTGCTTCATTACCAAAGCCACATTCATTACTATCTGGCACATATTCTACATTAACTCCATTTTGAAGAAATGTAATTCTAAATTTACATTTTCCATATTCCGTACTACCATAAACTGCCTGATTACCCGATAGTTCAATTATACTTTTATCAATAGTTGCCATGTTATATGAGGGAGTTCCACGAACACAATTGAAAGCGATGGCTACTTTATTTTTTCCAATTTGTTGAACATCTAACGAACCACTTCCTCCGTCATTTCCATAAAAATAGCTGTACGTACCCGTTACATCGGGAATTGAATTTTTAGGTACCGTTGTTTCTGATACTTTTTCCAACGAAACGGATAATTTTTTTCCATTTATTTTACCAACTTCATACCAACTACCTTTCATTATTCCATCTTTAAGCGTGACAGAATAAGCACCAGTGGCATGTCCATCCTTCAAAAGTTCATTAAAAAACATAGTGTTATCCGAATCTATTCTACCAATTAGATTGATGGGAATGCCTTTCTTTTTGTAAACTACGTTCCCAAAGACAACTTTATTATCAAAAGTAAGGGTAATTATTACGGGTATTTTTTTATTCAACGTACCATCAAAAACCTTTTGGGTTAAATTTTGAGAAAACGTTAATGTGCTGATAAACAGAACAGTAAAGGTTATAAATGACTTTTTCATATTTGACTTGGTTATTATTGATTTGGGTTATTGTTAATTGAATTTAGATTTTTACAAGTTAATGACAGTTTTATTTTCGGGAAAATTAGACCAGTTTCATCTCCTTTTTAGTATATTACTTGGCTTTCATTATATTCTTTCTTTCAGAGACTTGGTTGGGTCGATGAACCTAATAATAAAAATCGGCTTTCTTTATCCCAGACAGAAAACATGAATTGCACGCACTTATTCCTAACATTTTTATTTTATTTTAACCCATTTTCCTTAACCCCCTCAAAATCAATTTCTTCCAAAATTATCCCATTTTCAAAAACCGTCCGCATAATATCATCTCCATCTTCTTGTAGAGCTTTTGTCACATAATTTCCATGCTCTTTTACTAACTTTAATCTACCTCTTTTACTCTTTTTATCATGGTCAGTAATTGGGTCTTTATAAACATCTCGGTCTTCGCCATTGATGGTGACACAACTACACTTAAAGGCAAATTTTTGGGTGTCTCGATGTACTTTTTGCAATAATGCCCCACCCATGCCAAAAGTAACATTATCAGCACTCCAACCGTGTTTTTTCAAGTGTCCCAAAATCTCCCCAATACTCTCATAATTTACACCATCGCCTTGTATAATTCTAATTTTTGGATTTAGCACTTTATAGCCTTTTTTATTAGTAGTATAGCCAATTTTCTCGCCCAAAATCTCCGTACATTTCAAGACAACCTCCTTTGGTTCACCACTGTCTGGACGAACAACCAAAGTACCATTTCTTCCCAAAATGTCCTCTTTCAGAACCTCTCCCCAAAGGTGTTCACAGGCATTATAAATATCGTAACTATCACTGACCACCGCCACCAATCCTTCGGGATATTGTCTTAGCATATTTTGGTAAGCATCCACCTCATTTTCTTTACCCCAGCTTGTAATCGTACTGTGTTCGGCGGCAGGAATACTAAACCCAAACATTTGGTTAGTATTATAATATTCT
This sequence comes from Arcicella sp., assembly GCA_014376355.1. Taxonomy (GTDB): domain Bacteria; phylum Bacteroidota; class Bacteroidia; order Cytophagales; family Spirosomataceae; genus Arcicella. Next base: position 8,798 of record JACMRQ010000467.1, read on the forward strand.
TGAATGAAAGTCAACGCTACTACGGTGTCCGTCCCCATAAAATTAATCAAATGAGCCGTTCCACCAATTCCAGCACTCTCAACGCTACTAACACCTCTAAAACCAAAATCGTGGAGTTTAAAATCTATCGTTGTAGGGTCGCCAGTTTCTATTAAATATCTGTTAATCAGAACTTTAACTTCTCTACTAATCGTTGCTACGGTGCAAGGATACCACAATTGAAGCAATAAAGTTTCTAAGAAATTAGTCAACCAAAAGCAATTGGGGTCGGTGTTTTCAATGGTCAACATCACGTTGTGCGTAGGAATAACCGTTCCCTCTGGCACTGCCTTTATGCGGATAGGAAGGTGTCCATCGTGGGTATGCAAGATATATTCCCAACCTTCTTTGTTAAATAATGTTGAATTGCCAAAATGAGCTGCATATAGTTTGCCGGCACGGTCAATCTTGACTTGACTGACCACTTTTCCTTGCAAATATTCTTTCAATAAGTACTGTAATCCAAAAAAAGTTACACCTTCAAATTCACCTCCACGACTCTCGAAATAACTATAAATTTGGGTCGTTGCCGCAGGATATTGTTTGTAATGACTGAGTTTATAGCTATCGGTCAAAAGCATGAGGTTAGGTTGCATTTTTATATTTTTAGATTTACTTCCACTTAACAATCTCGACAAAACTTGATGCTCAATAACCAAATTTTACATCATTGAATTATTGATTTTAAACCAATTAATTTCTGTAATGTCCTCATGGGAAATTGAAATTCCAATAATTTAAAAAGGGAAAAACTACCATATTAAAATGGTAGTTTTTAAAAAAGATAGATTTTCCAAATCTATCACTCTGTAAATTTTATTGACCTGTTTTAAATTTACTGTAAAAATTTGTTACCATTTTTAGCAAAAATAATCTTCAAACCTGGATCTTTTGCTGTGCTTACATTTTGAAGCAATAATTCGTTGCTTGTACCTGTTAATTTCCAAACCATCATTTTAGAAATTCCTTTTCCTTGACCATATTTTTTATTAAAATAACCTTTAAACTCATTCATCAGACTATCGACGGCTACTTGTTTCTCAATAAAAATATCTACTGAAATAGCTCCAATCTTATTTTTTACATCTTTTACGTAAAGAACATCGGCGAAATTAAGGTCAGTATCGTCAAAATATTCAGTGTAGCTTTTTCCATTATTAGGCTGTGTTTCAGAAAATGGAGCAGATTCTACGATTGAGTCCATTTCGTCGCCAATACTCAAACCACGAACCATTCCTGCATCCGTTTTAAGAATAGCTTTAAAAGCGTTGCTATAATTTTCTAATGTAGGGACTTTTAAAGTTGAATCCCCCGCAACGGAGGAGGTTGTTTCAAAAGATTTTTTTTTATCCTGACAAGACATTTGAGACAGTACAAGAAGTAACAAAGCAAAATAAGCGTAAGAGTTTTTCACGGATTAATGAGTTTTAAAATTTATAATTCAAAGTTACGAAAAAATTAATGTTTGATTTAAATGTTCACATTTGAACTTACGGTATTTTCTGAAGTGTATTTCAAATTAAAACCTTAAAATATCACCCAATCATGTGATACCTTTGTGTAGATAATTATTGTAATATTGTCACACAAAACGCAAAGAAACTTTGTTCAAAAGATGAATCCTACCGCAATTAGAATAATAGTTTACGAAGACAATCCTGATTTAAGAGAAAGCCTTTCAGTTTTATTGCGTGGATCGTTGGGATTTGAATTGATAGGCGCATTTATGAACTGTGAAGGTATTGCGCAGCAAATGGAAGATCTACATCCAGATGTTGTTTTGATGGATATTGATATGCCTGTTGTAAATGGTTTGAAAGGGTTGAAAACCATTAAGCAAGTAGCCCCGCAAGTAAATGTATTAATGTTTACGGTCTTTGAGGATAATGAAAATATTTTTGAGGCAATCTGTTCAGGAGCAGTAGGTTACTTATTGAAAAGAACTCCTCCAGTGAGGCTTTTAGAAGCAATTCATGATGCTTATAACGGTGGAGCTCCGATGACTTCGAGTGTTGCCAGAAAGGTTTTGCAGATGCTACCACCTCAGCCAAGAGTTGCTGATAATGTTTCATATAAACTGACCGAACGAGAAACGGAGATTTTGAATTTATTAGTAAAAGGAAATAGTTATAAAATGATTGCTGATATTTGTGGCATCAGTATGGATACTGTACGTTCACACATAAAGAAAATTTATGACAAATTACACGTTCATTCGCAGACAGAAGCAGTAGCAAAGGCAATTCATGAGAATATAGTTTAGAAATATCACCTTATCATGTGATTGTGTAGCAAGAACAAACCATGCAATTTTACATTATTGTTAGTTAACCACTACGATAAATAATATTTATGGAACTAAACTAAAAACTATCATGGTATCATCTTCCTTAACTAATGTGAACTCTTTTGGGGTTTCAAATTTTAAAAGAGAATTTAATTTATTCAATACTGAAAATTTATCTCTGAAGGAACCCAGTATTTCATTACCCATCTCTTGTAAAAAAACAATTTCAGTCGCTTGGAAAGACATTAGCCATCTTGAAGCAATCAGTAATTACACGATGTTCTATTTTGATAACGGAAAAAAATTACTTGTTTCCCGTACTATGAAAGAATTTTTAGCTAAATTAGATGCGGAATCATTTGTGCGAGTTCACAAATCTTTTGCCATCAACTTGAATTACTTAATTCAGTTCGACGTTAAAGAAGAGATGTTTGTTCAGCTGAAAGATGGTAAGAAAATTTCAGTATCAAGAAGAAAGAAAAAAGATTTTTTAGAAAAAACTAAGAGTTATTTAGGGAATTTAGAATTTTGTTAAGTAATTTTGTAACACAAAAGCACAATATTCAAAAAGAAATTAGTGGTTAGGTATTTAGGAAACGGGGGCAACCTTTGTTGCCCCATGTTTTTAAACCCCGACCAATAAAGATATTTAAGATAATAGGTGTAGAACTATTAATTTGCACAGGGGGACGTTTTTAACGTCTCCTTTTGTCTTTTACAGCGGTCAAGTAAAAGTTCCGAATCCAGAAAAGTAAATTTTTCATTTAGCTTTAACATCTATTTTTAAGATTTCCTTCGAGATACCTTGAAATTAAAACTCTCTGCCAATACTAAACACAAAATTCTTTTCTTTACGGTCGTTGAATGCGTAGTTGAAACGGATTACCATGTTATAATACGTGACGAAATCAAGTCCGAAACCTCCTCCATATATTGACCTATTTGCTAATTTACTTTTATTTTCTGTCGAATTAACACTTTGGACATATCCATAATCTAAGAAAACGTTTGGATAAATCGCAATTGGAACGGTATTAAATTGCTTTATTTTCAAAAAATTAAAATGAATTTTACTATTCACTAATCTATATTTAAGATTATTTCTCGCCAAGAAAAAAGAATTTCCATCTACAACATATAACTCATACCCCCTAACCAATTCCTGAAAATAGCCTAATCCGTGAGTATTATAGAAAGATTGACGTCTTGGAAAAGAAATCTTCGCTTTGAGATTCACTCCGTAAAAGAGTTTTGTTGTAATAGGCTTATACCAAGAATACCCTGCCATAACCTCTAACTGATTAATATCATCATTTGGTAAAATACCTAATTTACTAATTAACAATTCATATCGTCTTCCTCGCAAGGGATATGCTACATTATCTCGAAAATCATAATTGAAATAATAACTGAATTGAAAGTATTTTTGAGAGGTTCGACTATTTAAAAAATAATCAGGATTCAATTTTGCGATTGTATCAGCAATTGAGTTGTTGTTATACCGGAATTCCAGCGTGTGATTATCATAAAAACCATATCGTTTTTTCAGATAAATCGTTCCCGAAAACCGCCTTCGCATAATGTCAGAAGGGCTTTTGAAGTAAAATAAGGTATCATACAAACTTTTGAAAGCAAGATTTTTATTAGTAATGTATGATAGACTAAACCCTGCACCCGTTTTTTGAGCTTTATCAATGTATGGAACCCGATAACCAACATCAATTCTTTGGGTAAATCCTGTTTCAAGACGAAGATTTATTCGTTCGGCTCGTCCTCTGAAATTACTGTGAATTAAGTCAATCCCGTAAGTGGTTCTACTCAAATCCGCTCCTCGTTGCCACCATTCAGCATAATTTCTATCAATAATTTGAAAGACAGGATAGCCCAAAAAAAACCATTGTTCTTGCAATTTGATATCAATAACTATCTGATTTTCTATGTCTTGAATTGATTTTATTTCAACCGTTACGAAAAGACTTGTATTACTTAATTTCCTTCTATTGAGGTCTAACCTTTTCTCTAAATCTTCTTTTTTAAGAGAATCGCCAACAAATAAATCCAACTCTCGTAGAATAATAGTTGACTTAGTTTTTTTATTTCCAACGATATTAATTTGCTTGATAACAAGCATACTATCAGCATTTTGAGATTGCGGACTATGAGAGAACAGCGTAAATAGAAAGGTAAAAAGTAGCATAGTTCAAAGATAGGGAATTCGAGGATAATTACTGTAGCTCGAAGTAGCACTTCGAGAACGCACAAACAATTGGAGTCCGTTCTCGAAATGCTATTTCGAGCTACAGTATATTCCTGCGTTCTCGAAATACTGTCGGGAGGACTACTCTTCGGACTACAATAAAAAATAAAACTTGAAGATAAATCTTTATAAAAGTCAATTATTTATTAATATTGTGGCATAAAAAACCATTTTTATTAATCAAGATTTATGAAGAAACCTCTTTTAACCTTTTCCCAAATAATAAACATGAATGTCGGTTTTTTTGGCATTCAATACAGTTTTGGGCTTCAACAAAGTGCAGTTAATCCAATTTACGATTTCTTGGGAGCAAATCCAGATGAAATTCCTTTTCTAAATTTAGCAGGACCTTTGACGGGGCTTTTAGTTCAGCCTATCATTGGGGCAATGTCAGACAGAACATGGTCGCCACGCTTTGGTCGTAGGAAACCATTCTTCTTAATTGGGGCTATCATGTGTAGTTTGGCTCTGTTAATATATCCTTTCAGCAGTTCATTATGGATGGCTGCGGGTCTATTATGGATTCTGGATGTAGGTAATAATACCGCAATGGAACCGTATAGAGCATTTATTGCCGACAAATTAGATGCTACTCAACAACCAACTGGCTTTCAAGCACAAAGCTTTTTTACAGGTTTAGGGCAAACACTTTCTAATCTTTCGTTATTTATTTTTCCCTTAATTTTTATTGGAAAAACGGGTTCATTACCTACGTGGGTGTATGCTTCCTTTTTCTTAGGTTCAGTTTGTTCTATTGGGTCAATTTGGTGGAGTACGAAAACGACACCTGAAATCCCTCCAACTGATGAAGAATTGGAAGAAATGAAGGTTAATCCATTAAGTATTTTTTCACCTTTTACCGATATTTTAGGTGCTATTACAGATATGCCAAAAGTGATGTGGCAGTTGGCGTTAGTATATTTATTTCAATGGTATGCCTTGTTTTGTTACTGGCAAAATTCCTCCAAAAGTATTGCATTGACTGTTTTTCACACCACTCCAAAAGATAACCCACAATTATATGGTGAAGCAGTTAGTTGGACGGGCTTAGTAAATGGTTGGTATAACATCGTAATGTTTTTAGTGGCATTCAGTTTGGTATATTTTGCCAAAAAATATTCTGCAAAATTAGTACACGCTTTTTGTTTAATTTTAGCAGGTTTAGGTTTTTTAGCTTTCTCGCAAATTGAAAATAAATATCTGTTATTTCCAGCTATTACTGGCTTTGGTATTGGGTGGGCAAGTATGATGGGTATTCCTTATTTAATGGTTGTCTCAGCAATTCCAAAAGAACGTTACGGAGTTTACATGGGTATCATCAACATGATGATTGTCATTCCGATGTTGATTCAGACTTTAACTTTTGGGTATATTTTAAGAACATTTTTAAATAATGACCCAAGTAAAGCAATTGCTTTTGGAGGCGTACTTTTATTGATTGCAGCAGGAGCGACAATGCTAATGAAATCAGGGAAGATTTCGGATTCAACGGAGATTAAAATGTCGGGAGGTCATTAAATAAATTGGCTAATAACACCGAAGGATTCATTTAAACCGAAACCGTTTTTGTGTTATTAGCCACTTTATTACCACTCCAATTTTCCTGTCTTTTTATACTGTTCCAAAGCTTTTTTAATTTCGACGATACGGTGATCTGGATCGGGATGCGTGCTTTGAAATTCAGAAGGACGGTTAGCACCACCAGCAGCCTCTTTTAAAATTTCCATTACTTCAATCATTTCTTCTGGATTGTACCCCGATTCCAACATATATTTTACACCAAATTTATCAGCCTCCAATTCATCAGAACGACCATATTTCATTGTTATCATTTTGCCAACGTATTGAGCGATTGCTCCTGAATTATTGGAATTATAAGGATCGGAAGTTGCAGCTACTGCTGCCCCCATAAGTCCACCTGTAAGTTCGTCTTTTGCCATTTGTTGAGCTGAATGACGGCCAATCACATGACCAATTTCATGCCCTAAAACACCCGCCAACTGGTCTTCGGTTTTGAGTCTTTTTAGTAATCCTACAGTAATAAAAATCTGTCCTCCTGGCAAAGCAAATGCATTAATTGTCTCAGGATCAGCGAGTAAGTGAAAATCAAATTGATATTCAGACTTTGCAGCATCTGATTTTTTTATAACTTTCATGCCTACAGTTTTAACTAAATCCTGTTCTTTTTGACCTGCATAAAGTCCTCCAAATTCAGCCGCCATCTGCGGGGCAGATTGCAAACCCGTTGCTATTTCTTGCTGTGGAGTCATGGCAACTGCTTGGCTTTTACCCGTAATTGCATTTACCTGCATTTTGGAATAATACGAAAACAAGGCAATTCCTGCCATAATTAGTCCAATAAAAAGGCGTGATTTGATACTTCCAGAATTCATCATAGTTGTATAATTAGTTATGGTACAACGAAAATTAAAAAAGTCTTTTCATCTTTCCAAAAAGAGATTAAGGAATTTAAGGAATTTAAGGAAATATCAACTACCTATTTTGTGTTTCAAAAGTGTTATGATTACAACACTATACTCTTTCACTTCCTAATTATTCAATTTTCAACGTATATTAATGTTAAATTTTGTTAAACTTGATGTTACTCTTCCTATTTTCAACGTTTTAATCACGAAATTTGATAATAGTTAATGGCTTGATTTTCAATCTACCAAAAAAACCTTAACTTTACATCCTTATGTACAAAACGAATAGATTTATATTATTTATACTCTCCGCAGTAATTTTAACCGCTTGTAGCAATTTCGAGAAAGTCAGAAAAATGACAGACGAGAAAAAAAAATATGCTGCTGCCGTTAAGTACTTTAAAAAAGGCCAATACGATAAGGCAAGTATACTTTTTGAAGAACTATTGCCGATTCTAACGGGAACAGACCAGCAGGAAATTGCTACTTTCTATCAAGCCTATTGTGATTATCATACGGGAAGTTACGAAACGGCAAATTTTCATTTTAAACGTTTTGCTGAAACATTTGCTCGAAGTGAATATTATGAAGAAGCCGTTTATATGTCAGCATATTCGTTATACAAGAATTCGCCAGACTTTAATCTCGACCAAAGTGGAACAATTACGGCGATAAATGAGTTACAAAGTTTCATTAATAATAATCCTGATAGTAAATTTAGAGACGAAGCTTCTGATATTATTAAATCTTTACGGGTTAAATTAGAACGTAAAGGTTATGAGAAAGCTAAGCTATATCTAAAGACCAGTGCTTTTAATGTGGCTACTTTGAAATCTGCGGTTATTGAAATCAATAACTTTCAGAAAGAGTACCCAGATTCTAATTATAATGAGGAAATGGCTTACTTGAAGGTACAAGCTCAATATAATTTAGCCAAAAGTACCATTGAAAGCAAGCAAAAAGAACGTTTTGATGAAGCAATTAAATACTATCAGCTTTTAGTAGATAAATACCCTCAAAGTAATTTCTTGAGAAAAGCCGAGAAATTATACGATGTGAGTATGAAAGAAAGTGACAGAATTGCAAAATTAGAAGCAGATTTTAAGGCTTCTCGTGACAAAGAAAAATCAAATACTGCCAAAGTTGGGGCAGCAGATAAACAGTAAATCAGGCGTTAGGTGTTAGGCGTTAGGTTAAAGTAAATTTAGATAACTTTATTATTTTAACTAAAACCAAAAACCTGAAACCTATAACCTTGAATAAACAAACAAAATGGCAACAAATCCATCAATCATTACCAGAAACGTAGCTGAATTAGCGGAAATCGCTGGTGGCAATACATACGAAGCAGTAGCAATTATTTCAAAAAGAGCAAGACAAATTGCTTTGAAATCGAAAGAAGAATTGAACAACAAATTGTCTGATTTTGCTTCTTCGGTCGATAATTTAGAAGAAATTTTTGAGAATCGTGAGCAAATCGAAATCTCAAAATTCTATGAGCGTTTACCAAAACCAACTTCATTGGCAATTGACGAATTTATCGAAAATAAATTTACTTATACCTTGCCAAGTCAAGATAAAGATGCGGAGTAATTAAATAATACTGATTGGTAAGAAGTTATAAAAAAAGTCGTTTAGAATCAAATTCTAAACGACTTTTTTTATTTTATAATCCCTAAGCAATTGGCATTTTCCAACCGTTTTTATAATCTGGAATAATCAATTTATTTGCTTTTTTACTGGTAAAATTTTCGCTTGATTCATCGTAATAAATTTTCTCCCCTACTCTATACGCAATATTGCCCATGTGTGAATTTATAGCAACTTTAACACCTGCTTCAATTGGGCAATTAAGTTTCGTTAAGTCTTTACTTTTCAGTA
>JACMRQ010000468.1 GCA_014376355.1 Arcicella sp.
AATATCTGCAAAGATAAAATTAATTAGGGTTTCAAATCCACTTAGTAAAGCAAAAAAAAGATTAATCTGTAAATTATTTGAACTCTGTCTGATGAAGTTTCTTAAATCGCTTACAACGTCAGTCTGTGAAAAAACCTTCGTGTATCGTATTCAAAAATAGCGAATTTATTTTAATAATACGGAAGCAAATTCGTATATTTAATAATGAAACACATCACTGGAATAGCGCGTAATCAGATGGTTTTTACGAGTTTAGAAGATCCCATTTCAAAAGATAATTTAGTTCGTTTTATTGATGCTTTTGTGGAGAATATCGAGTTAAAATCTTCAATCAAAACTTAATACCCGCTTGTAGAAATACCTTGTTAGCAGATGCCGTTTTCAACTCAAAAAGTTATAATATTTGTATTCAGCACGAAATTCTTGTTAACATTTTTCTGTAAATAATCAATTATTTCATCTTTATTAGTCATTTCTCTGTTTAAATGTCCGCACCAAAAATCGGTAACGTTATCTCCATTGTTTTCAAAAATCAGAATACAAATTGATTTTCCAATTCCTCCTTTGTAGTACGATAATAATGAAATTTCTTTTCCTTGTGCGAAATAAATTAATTTTCTTTTAGGCAATTTTTTATCAATCGTTACATCTGTTGCTGTCCAATTTTCTTCCGGGTTAGCAATTTTAAAATTATCATCAAAGGCTTCTAAAAAGTCGTAAATGAATGACGGAATTTTTTCTTTGCTACTTTTTACCTGTAAATCTTCGTTTTATAATTTATTTATCAGAAGAGGAAGATTTTTATTTTGTAAAATTTCACTTTGTTTAAATTTATAATATTCGTCTTTTGCAACATTATTAGTATTTTGTTTTTCAGATTTTTTACAAGTAGAAAACATCAATAGAATCGTTAATATTTGCAAAGTTTGTCTCATACGGTTTCTGCTAACGGTTTGCAGATTTGCGATGGGCGGGCTTTTCAGCACAAATGTTCATTCGGAGCACTGAACTTTCTATAACCACAAAACTGTCTGCGGAGCACGAAACCCCGCCTATTGCAAATGTGCTGTTAGCAGTAGTGCTTTTAGTCCTCAATTCTTTGGTATTTAAGTGTGTTCGTGTTGTCATAAATAGATACAAATAGTCTTGTCGGAATATTGTCAATTATTGAATATGTTTCTCTTGAATAAAATTCCGGATACTTGAAATTAAATATTTTGTTACTTGTCCCAAATTGCTCGGTGTCTGTGTCGTTAGACAGTTCTTGTCCGTTCGCAAATGATTTGAAGTTTCCCGAGTTTTTAATTTCATTTATTATTCGGTCTTTGTCATTTTGCGTAATTTGAATTTCTGTTTCTTGTATTCTCTCTGGCATTCCAGTCACTTTGTTATTTGTAATTTCAAAGTCGCCTTTTAACTCAATGTCGATATGTTTTAGGTCTGTAATAATGTCTTTTTTTGAGATAGTAAACTCGTCTATTGTGTTGGTCAATAATGCCAAGATTACTAATAAAATCATAATGACAGAAATAGTCAACCCAACTTTTGACTTTTTCTTTTTGGAGTAAATAAACAGTCCAATTCCAATGCTTAAAAAAATTAGCAAAAAGATTAAACCATAAATTAAAATCATTCCCATTGTTCTGTGTTTTGTCTTTAAGTGTCCTGTCTATGTCGTCCGCCAGCATTACTGCTAACGTCGCGCAAAAGTTGTAGCGTAGCGGAAACTTTTGCGCATCGTTTTGCCGCTTGGCGAGGTTGCGACCTTCGTAACCGATTATTTTACGCTAAAGATAAAATTTCTTGCGAAACGTAAACGTGAATTTACCACAAAATTCGCAATCTTGCCAAACGGCTGTTGTGCGTTCGTTGTTTTTAGAATTATTCTGCTTCTGAAACAATATCAATAATTTGTCCAATATTATTTTTAGTAATCAACGCAACCCTTGAACCAACTTTATACTTAATTAGATATTTACTTTGATTAATCCTGACATTTTCCAAAGTCATTACATTTAGAACCTGTCCAAATGTTTTAAGCAAAGAATTATTAGAAACAGTAAGAGCTTTTATTTTAGGTATTGCATCTTTTGAAAAAAGTTCATTATTAAAATCTGTCGCTAAAGGATTTTTAAAGAGTTCAGTGATAAGATTTGTCATAACTGCATTATCATCTTTTATTACAGAAACCTTGGGTCTGCTTAGTTCAGGAATATAAAGGGCTGCAATATCCATGGCTATTAAACCTGGACTTGAAGGATTTAAATTTGTCAAAACAATAATAGTTAATTTATCATTTGGGAATCTTTCTATGTAATTATTAAAACCTTGCCAACTGCCACTATGCTGAAAAGCCTTGTGTCCATTTACTGAGTTTAAGAACCAAGCAAAACCATAAGGGTGCAAACTGTCATTATTTAGTCTTACAGGAGTAACCATAGATTGTAAATCTTCGTGGTCTAAGATTTTTTCTTTCGTAATTGCAGCATCCCATTTTATAAGGTCAAGGATTGTTAAATACAACGAACCGTCTGCTGTAGTATTTAATGTTGGAGCAACCCAACTTTGATTTTTCCACTCACCATCTTTTAACTCGTAACCTGACGAACGGTTTAATATAATATCGGGTTCATTAATAATTCTTATTGTTTCCATTGAAAGTGGGGAGAATATTTTTTCCTTCAATATTTCTCCATAAAATTTTCCTGTTATTTGATGAATAAGAATTCCTAATATTACATAGCCTGTGTTACTGTAAGCCCATTTTTCTCCTGTCTTAAAATCAAGAGGGAGTTTCATTGCTATTTTTAATAGTTCTTGTTCAGTATAATTATTCTGTAGATTTATTCCTGTAGAATCTTCTGGAATATCAGGAATACCCGAAGTATGAGTTAGCAAATTTCTAATAGTAATATTTTGCCAAGTTGTAGGTGTTCCTAAAAAATACTTAGATATTTTATCATCTAATTTTAATTTACCTTCTTCCTTTAATTGCAATATAGCCGTTGCAGTAAATTGTTTTCCTAAAGAACCTGACTGAAAAATAGTTTCAGGATTTACAAATGTCTTATTCTCGATATTTGACAATCCATATCCCTTTACTTTTACTATCACTCCATCAAGTATAACAGCCAAAGAAAGCCCTGGAATATGCCTTTCGGTCATAGCTTTCTGAACGTAATCGTCGACTTTGTTAGAAAGTGTCTGAGCAAATAATGAATTTGTAAAACATAAGAACGAAAAAATGGACAATAAAAATGATTTTTTAAGCATATGGTATTATTTATTTCGGGTTTAACAATGACGCACAACGTCGCGCGGATTTGCGAAGTTTCATTTTTGTTTTAACGAAGTTAAATAAGAAAATGGAATTTTGCAAATCCGCAGATGTGTTGAAGGTTTTTGCGTAAGCGAAAACGCTTTAATACATCTGCGGGATGTAATCCGCGC
>JACMRQ010000469.1 GCA_014376355.1 Arcicella sp.
GGTATCATCCTCACGGGTCCAAATAACTTTTATCGGAGCATTTACTTGTTTTGAAATATGCACAGCCTCCATTACGTAATCGTAATAAGCTTTTCTCCCAAATGAACCGCCCATAAATGGCACATTCACTTTTATATTTTCAGGTTTAATTTTTAGATACTGTGCTACTTCTTGCATGACTCCGTCAGGTGCTTGCACGGGTGCCCACAATTCCACTTTATCTCCTTGCACCCAAACCGTAGCATTTTGTGGTTCTAAGGCAGCGTGAGCCGCAAACGGCGTTTGATAATAGCCTTCTAATTTCTGAGTTGCTTCTGCAAATTCTTTAGTAAAATCGCCCTTAGTATTGTCCTTATAAATTTCGCCTTTGGTTTTCGCTAATTTTTGTAGGTCAGCATAATACGCATCCGTCGATATTTTATCCGAACCTTCTGCATCCCATTTTATTTTTAAGGCTTTTCGTCCTTTCAGAGCTGCCCAATAATTATCAGCCACCACTGCCACTGCCTCAACGGTTTTGTGGGGCATTTTCCGTTCGGTTTTTAATACAAATTTTACCCCTTTTACTTTCATTGCATCCGCCCCGTCATAACTCAACACTTTTCCGTGAATCGTTGGAGAATGTTCAATACTGGCATATAACATTCCTGGCACATCACCATCAATACCAAAAACAGCCGTTCCGTTAACTTTTGAAGGAATTTCTGGACGTGGAATTGATTTCCCTAAGAGTTTAAAATCCTTCGGGTCTTTGAGTTTCGGCGATTTAGGAACTTCTAATTTTGAAGCTTCTGCTACCAACTCACCGTAGGTAAAGGCTCTGTTAGTTGGTTTATGAATGACCTTTGCATTTTCCGCAAAGCATTCACCTACTGGAACTTGCCACTTAGTAGCGGCGGCTGAAATTAACATTTCTCGCACCGCTGCCCCAGCAGTACGCATGGGAATCCAACGAGAATTCACAGACGATGAGCCACCTGATTGTTGCGAACCATATTTGCCTTGTCCATCCGTATTTCGGATTTCTACTTGGTCGAGCGTAACTTCCAATTCTTCTGCCAAAAGCATTGGCAGGGCTTGGTAAGTACCTTGTCCCATGTCGGGACGAGCATTTAAAAGGGTAATTTTCCCCGCATCATTTATTAGAATATACGGGTTTAATTCCAGCCCTAAAGCACTGGCATTAGTCGTATCAATTTTATTTACAATGGTTTTTGAATTACCAAATGAAGGCAATGAAAAACCGATAGCCAAGATTGAACTGGCTTTTATGAAGTCTCTGCGTGAGTTATTTTGTGTCATTTTCTTTAATTATTTAAGCGTATTCATCCGCCATCACTAATTTATATTCTCTGATCGAATGATTCTTTTTGTATAAACAATTAGGTCAAGGACAAAAGATACTTTTATTTCTTTACCTAAAAAGGTTGTGGGACGTTAATCACGTTATTTCCCAGTAGTATTCCCTCCTTCCTTCATCATCTCCGAAGCCCGATGAATGGCTTGGCGAATGCGTGGATATGTGCCACAACGACAGATATTACCAGACATTGCAGTATCAATATCTTCATCAGTTGGTGTTGATTTCTCTTTTAATAATGCAACTGCCGACATAATTTGCCCCGATTGACAGTACCCGCACTGCGGAACTTGTGCTTCAATCCAAGCTTTTTGAACGACATGGTCAGTATTAACAGAAATTCCTTCTATGGTTGTGATTTTGTTAGATGATTTCAATATTGAAATGGGCGTTGAACATGACCGAATCGGTTGACCATCCAAATGAACTGTGCAGGCTCCACAAAGTGCCATTCCACAACCAAATTTTGTGCCTTTCAAGCCTACATAATCACGAATTACCCACAAAAGTGGCGTGTCTGAATCAGCTTCAACATTGTATTTTTTTCCATTTACGGTAAGATTATATTTTGCCATTGTATTATCAGATTTTTATTTCTAATTATTTCTTTATCTTTAGTTAATTTGCTTCATAAAAGTAAAAAAATAAATTGTTTGTTCAAAATTTATTTAGTTTTGTACGTAATCGCTGTTCATTTGCTCATCAACCTCACCATTCAGGTGTCACTCCTCCACGCACTCGTGAATTAAGAGCCAAACGAATGGCAAATTGTGTATTTACTAAACCCTTACTTGCCGTAGGAATTCCAATATTATTATAATTAAAAACCGCCTCAACTCTCAAAATTCGAGCAATGCCATCGATTCCATAACCAAATTCTATGTTATGAATATTATTTTTTGCGGTATATAAATAATTGGCAAAAAATTCTTCTCGGATTCCCAATCGTCTTATTGGAATTAACTGCGTTAGAGCAAATTTTCGTAAACCTACCATCGTCATAATATCAATGTAGGAACCATTGGTTGAGTAAAAATATTGGTCAATCAATTTCTTACTCGCTCCCCAAACGTAGTTGTCATAAAACCCTACCAAACGATGCGTTGTGAGAGCATCGCCGATAGAAATCATGTTATTATTTCCATTAAAATGCTTGAAATCAGCAAAAGTCATATTGTTGGCACTTAGGAACATTCCTGTCTGTGCGATATAGTTAAAATTGGTATTGATACTAATTGGAAAATTGTGGGTAATTCCCAATTCAATCGTATGAAAATCCATCTGTGAACCTAATATTTTTGGAATTGCTCCACGATATTTAAAAGTTATCAAGGGTGAAGAAGCAAAGTCAACCGAGCGAATATTATTTCGGTACTGTTTCTTTAAAAATGGGCGATAATTAACTTGAATACTCGCAATGAAAGCATCATTTGTTGTAAATTCAGTGGCTCCAATTTCTTGGTTTTTAGGAAAATTAGGAATATAATCAGCATTCCCAAAATCAATCCATGAATGATCAATAGTATTTTTTAGCGGGTATCTCCTCGCCCATTCCAATGAAGTTTTTATACCAAAAGTATTTGAAAAACGGTCATTATAACTGATATTTATAAAGTCTTTTTCAAAAATCTTAACGTAATTTTTCTTCAATAATAAAGTTGAGAGAGAGTTCAAATCGAAAGCAATTGGCGTATCAACATTATACTGCGAAACAAATTTTCCTCCTGAAATACTAAAATCTTCTTTCTGAGTTTTCCAACGGAGTTTCACCATGCCCATCGAGCGTTTTTGAGTCAATGAATAACGCCAAGTAGGGTCAATTTCCCACCAATCATAGCGATTTTTACGATACCTAAATATGGTTCCTGTATTGAAAACGTAACCTTCAACGGTATTATAATTGAAATCCAAAATAGGAGCTTTGTAATAAATTTCATAAGGATAAAATCCTCGTTTGGTACTTCCCCAAAAATAGGAGCGACTAAAAAGAATACTTCCAATCCCGAATTTTTGATTGGCTTGTCGATAGTTTGAAAACTCATCTGGTTGGGGAGGAAGCGTATTTTTATTTTTTCCTGAAATAGGCAAATCAGGGGTAAACATCTGAAAATCAGAGACTTGTTTTACTTCGCTCCAATAATTATTCACTCGCTCAGTAGCTTCTGTTGAGACATTTATTCTATCGTAACGTTTCAAACCCGAAGCCATATTTGCATCGCTCCATTGGTTTCTAAGGTTAGTTCCCAAAGCCGACATAACTTGCTTAAACTGTTGAATTTCAAAATTTCTCTCTTGTATATTTACAATTTCGTGAAAATCAACTTCGGCAGGTCGTTCGAGTTTTTTACCTTCCTCTGGCATAATTGTTTGATAATTCCAAATTTTGGCAAGATATTGATATTGACCATCAAAACCCATCAAACTGCCAACCGTCTTAATACTAAACTTTTCGGGCAACCACTGATTCATATGCTTTCCAAAATCAATAACTATATGAAAATCAATTGAGTAGGATCTGACTGAAAGATTTATATGTTGAATTGAATAATCATCGGCAGTTAAAGAAATTATTCCACTAAAAACTTTTTCATCATTATTATTTTTAGGAGTTACTTTAATTTGATAAATTTTAATACCATCTTCTTCAGTCGTGTTTATTAAAGAAAAATTATAATAATTGAAAGATTTGGGACAAAGTGGAGAAATTGTGCCTGTACCTAAAACAGGTTTGTAAAAATTAGGATTTACTAATTTATCAGGACGTATTTCCGTTCGATAATTATTTCTAATTGCTTGATAATCAAACTGATATTCATTAAAATTATTGACTAAAAATTTAGCAAAAGATTCTGATTGATAGTTTAATCCTTCTTCAATTCCTTCGTTTATTAGGAGAGATTTCCAGATATTGGGAATTCTCGCCCACTTACCTGAATTTTGAATAAAGGTTTCCGCAGTGTAATTTGCATAAGATTTATCATGTTTCGGCGCAGCCTCAATAGCTTTTTGAATAATGCTTCTTACTAAAATTGAATCCGCATAATTATTACTAAAAGCCTGTAAATTAAAGGAATAGAGCAAAAAGAAGAAAACTATAAATTTTATTGAAAGTCTTTGAAGCATTTGAATTGTTTTGTTTCTGGATTGATGTGTGCTGATAGGCAAGATAGATAATATAAAATTACAAACAATCTTTGAAAGTATTATTTTGAAGTCAGTAAAGTTTCGCAACGAACTTAGTGTCAGACAAGTTAGGGAGGAAATTTATGGTATTTAGATTTTTGGCAATATTTTATAATTACGACATAAAACCAATATTAGTCTTTTTTTGTTACTAAAATTCAGAATAATTAATTTTAAAGCTAAACACTATCGTATGCAATCTACTCAGTTAAGCCTTATTGTCAAGAAACTAACCGAGTTTTACGGAGGAAATTTTGATAATTTCACAGAACATTCATCCTTATTAGGTATAAAAAATTATACTTTAGATGAAATTGATTTGTTCATTACTGATTTGATTCAAGTTGCCCGTAAACAAAATTTTCTTCTTGTCGAAAAACATATTTCAAAAGAAAATTTTCCACAGTTACTTAAAAATGCTGAACATCCAATCTTATTTTTTGAGGAAAATAAGATAATTATCGCAGGACGTTTACTTAAAAATCACAAACCTTTTTTTTATCAACTATCTAATAATCAAGCATTTGTAGAGATTGATGAAGATTCAAATTTTATACCTCTTTCGCTTCAAAACAATCCAGAAAGTTCCAAAGATGGTACAGTAAAGTTTTTGACGGTTTATCCAATTGAGAACATCAATGAGTCTGTTAATTTTGAACATCAAACGCCATTGAAACGGTTGTTTAAAATGCTTCGCCCTGAACGTAAAGATATTGGATACATTTACATTTATGCCATCGTTGTGGGCATCATTGGTTTGTCCTTACCCCTTGGTATTCAGGCAATTATCGGTTTAGTTTCGGGTGGTTTAGCGTTTAGTTCGGTCTACGTTTTGGTTGGAGTTGTAATTGTTGGCGTAATAATTTCGGGCATCATGCAGATTTATCAATTGACGCTGGTCGAGGTACTACAAAGAAGAGTTTTTACTAAAGCGGCTTTTGAATTTACGTATAGGATTCCACGGGTAAAATCCGAAGCTCTTTTAGGTTCGTATGCCCCCGAATTAATGAACCGATTTTTCGATATTGTCAATGTTCAAAAGGCTCTTCCGAAAGTGCTGATTGATATGACTGCGGCGGTCATTCAAATTCTTTTTGGGGTTTTATTATTATCTCTTTATCACCCATATTTTATCGCATTTGGACTTTTGACCATTGGAATTGTGACATTTGTGATTTATTATAACGCTCCCAGAGGTATGGAAACAAGTTTGGCAGAGTCGAAATATAAATATAAGGTTGCTCAATGGTTAGAAGATATCGCCCGAACTTTATACGCCTTTAAATCCGCAGGTTCGACCAATATGCCCATGCAAAAAATGGATTATCTGGTGAATAATTACTTAAAATATAGAGCTAAACATTATAAAGTCCTTGTAAATCTTTACGGGAATGCCGTCTTTTTCAAAGCTTTTATCACTGGTTTATTGCTTATATTAGGGACAACACTAGTGATAGATCGTCAGATTTCTTTAGGACAATTTGTGGCTTCCGAAATTATTATTGTCTTGGTGGTTAATTCTGTAGAAAAACTTATTTCAGGAATCGAAACGGTTTTTGATTTATTGACTGCCGTTGAAAAAATGGGTCACGTAACGGACTTACCACTTGAAAGACAAACAGGTTTACAAGTAAATTTTCACGAACAAAAACATGGATTAAGCATTAAAATTAAGAATTTATACTATCATTATGCAGATGGGAAAAAGAATGTTTTGAAAAATATAAACCTTGATGTTAAACCCAATGAAAGCGTTTGTATTACTGGGTTCAACGGTTCAGGGAAAGAGACATTGCTCAAAATTTTATCAGCAATTTTTACAGATTTTGAAGGTTCCATTTCTTTTAACGACTTATCAATAAAGGATATACAACTAAATTCAATCAGAGATGCCATTGAAAGAAATTTAGCAACAGATTTGATTTTTGATGGAACAATGTTAGACAATATTGTTATGGGTCGTTCGGGAATCACACTATCTGACGTACAATGGGCATTAGGCAATTTGAACATGAATGAAAATATTGCTGAACTTGACGAAGGTTTAAGGACTCAAATGATTGCGGGTGGCAAACGTTTTTCAGAGAGTTTTATCGCTAAAATTTCTGTGGCTCGTTGCGTTGTTGAAAAACCTAAGTTGCTGATGATTAATGATATTTATCGAGAATTACATAAATCTGAACGCATGAGTGCCATTGCTTTTTTAACGGATAAATCAAACCCTTGGACATTCCTAACCATCTCGAATGACCCTATGATTATGGCAGCCTGCGACCGTGTAATCGTATTCAATGAAGGTAAAATTGTCCTTGACGGAGAATATAAAGAATTAATTAAAAACTCTGACTTTCAAGAGGTTATGGATTAATTCGAAGTTGAAATTTTGAGTTTCGAGTACAGAATTCAAAACTTCCATTTACTCCTCACTCGAATCTCAAAATTCCAAACTCAGAAAATGCTAAATATATCAAACCAAAGTGTTGCCAAGCAAATCAATGAAGATTTTGATTTGTACTCTCTTAAAACCTTACATACGCCTCGTTCAGCCGTTGTTTTGACTCGGTGGATTTTGGCAATTCTTATTATTTTGTTGGCAACTTTGTTTTTGCCTTGGCAACAAAATGTCAATGGTAAAGGTGATGTTTCTGCCCTTACACCTAAAGATAGACCTCAAAATATTCAAAATATTATTGCTGGAAAAATCGAAAAATGGCTCGTACGAGAAGGCGATTTAGTCAAAAAAGGTGATACACTAATGGTTATTTCAGAGATGAAAGATGAGTATTTTGACCCACGATTCCCAGAACGTTTACAAGAACAATTATTGGCAAAACAAGATGCCATTAAAAGTTATCAGTTAAAAATACAATCACTTGATAATCAAATAGTTGCTTTACAGGAAAATAATAAATTTAGTCTTCAAAAAGCACGCAATAAAGTAAAGCAAGGTTACGCCAAAGTAACGGCAGATAGCACTGATGTTTTAGCAGAACAGGTGCAGGTAAATATTGCAAAAATTCGGAATGACCGTGGCGAAGACCAATATAACAATGGAGGTTTGGTATCTTTAAGTGAGGTTGAATCCAGAAAATTAAAATTACAAGAAGTAAGGGCAAAATTAGTTTCCAATCAAAATAAATTAGCAATTTCGAGACAGGAATTAATTAATGCCCGAATCGAATTAAGTTCGATTGATGCAGAATACGCCGAGAAGATTGCGAAGGCACAATCAGACCGAAGTTCAGCATTTTCTTCTTTAGCAGCGGGTGAATATGAGTTGTCACAATTACAAAATAAAATCACCAATGTGGACATTCGAAGAGGGCAATATTTTGTAAAAGCACCACAAGAAGGATACATTGTTCGAGCCTTAAAAATGGGTTTGGGAGAGACAATTAAAGAAGGAGAATCTATTGCAACTTTGCAACCTTCAGCTCCCGAAATGGCAGTTGAAATGTACGTGAGGGCAATGGACGTACCATTGATTGAGCCTGGACGTGAAGTTAGGATGCAGTTTGAAGGCTGGCCATCTCTGGTTTTTTCGGGTTGGCCCTCTACTTCCGTTGGAACTTTTGGAGGAATCGTGAAAGTGATTGATAGAGTTGATAATGGTAAAGGCGAATACCGACTTTTAATTACCCCTAAAATAAAAAAAGGTGAGCAAGTGTGGCCCAAACAATTGCGGATGGGTTCTGGCGTTGTGGGTTGGGTAATGTTGGAAGATGTGCCAGTATGGTACGAAATATGGAGACAACTCAATGCTTTCCCTCCTACTTTAAAGAAAGAACCAAAAGCAGCTTTGAAGGAGAAATAATATTAAGTAGCTTTCAGCATTTGGCTGTCGGCTATCAGCTGGGCGACACTCGCTTTAAAATCAATCAGTTATTAGATTAAAAGTGTCGATTATAAAATATTGGCTACTTATTGAGAAATGGGAGAGGTTATATTTTTCACTGTAGAATAAATTGAGCATTTACGTTCAATCATACAATAAATTTTGTTTAAAAGTTTGAAAATGAGTCAATTAAAATATGTAAATTTCCTTTTGAACGTTATATTTTTAACGTTAATATCTACTATTTCCACTATTGCCCAAACTACTTTTGGCTATGAAGATTTTAAGAATTTAGTCCTTAAAAATCATCCAACGGTTAAGCAAGCCAACCTATTTCCACGGGATGCCGAGGCTGAAATTATGCAAGCTAAAGGAGCTTTTGACCCAAAACTTACCTCCTACTTCGACCGTAAAGCCTTCAAAGGGGTTGATTATTACAATCGTTGGGATAATATCTTAAAAATCCCTACTTGGTCGGGTGTGGATTTCAAATTAGGATACGAAAGAAATACAGGTAAATACTTATTACCCGAGGAATCTCCCGAATTAATTGTCGTAGGTTTGATTGTTCCAATTGGACAAGGATTAGTGATTGACGCAAGACGTAACACCTTGAAACAAGCAAGATTAGGCAGAAATTATGCCGAGGCTGAACGCCAAAAACTAATTAATTCCACCGTTTATTATGCTGCCAAAAGCTATTGGGATTGGTGGTTTTCGTATCAACAATTACAATTAATTAGGGAAGGTTATGATTTAGCAGACAGACGTTTTATCGCCACTCGTGAACGTGCGAGAGTAGGCGAACAAGCAACAATTGATTCCGTTGAAGCAAAAATCACTTTACAAGACCGTGAAGTCTCTCTACAACAAGCCGTTATTGACCTACAAAATAATCGTTTGGCATTATCAAATTATTTGTGGTCAGCCAATGAGATGCCTCTTGAATTACCCGAAGATGCTGCTCCACCTTTGGCAGGGATTCGTAGTATTGATGAAACAATTTTGTTAGCTTTAATTAATCAAGCTAAATTACAACATCCTGAAATTCAAAAACTTAATGTAAAAATTGACCAATTATTTATTGAAGAACGTTTCAGAAAAGAAATGCTAAAACCAATTTTTAACGCTAATTTTAATTTCATTGCGGATGGTTTTGTGAACAAGCCAATTTACGATAACAAGAATTCCTTTTCATTAGATAATCATAAATTAGGGTTTGAATTTGCAATGCCTTTATTTCTGAGAAAAGAACGTGGCAAACTTCAACAAATCAGAATTAAACAGCAATCAACTGGATTTGAATTGAATTTGACTCGCCGTGAAATTATGAACGATGTATATGCCGCTTATAATGATGTTCGGAATTATGAAAAACAATTGAAAATACAAGAAGATGCCACTAAAAACCAAGCTATTTTGGTTAGGGCGGAACAACGCAAATTTGACATTGGCGAGAGTACGCTATTTCTTATTAATACCCGTGAAAGTAAATTGATTGAAATGAAAACGAAAGTTGAATCCTTGAAAAGTAAATATGAAAAGGCTTTGGCGAATCTGGCATATATGGCGGGTTTGACAGAACTTCTGTAAATTTATATAAAATCTTTTAAATCATAGAAAATCCAAAAAATTACTCACTTTCCGAAGACGAACAAACCTTCATAAAAATTCATCAAAATGATGAGGTAACATCCTTACTTTTACAGGCTAAAAAATATCCCAATCTTAATATTCCTGATTTAGTTTTACAAATAAAAGCCCGTCAAAAAGCGAAAATTAAACTCCCAGAATGGTTTGAAAATGTGGAAATTATCTTTCCAAAAATGCTTTCTGTAGAACAATGTTCGTCTGAAATTACCGCAAAATTTAAGGCAAGTTTAATATCAGGCGAAACTCTTATCGACCTCACAGGTGGAATGGGTGTGGACGTTGCGTACATGAGTAAAAATTTCAAAAAAGCCTTTTATTTTGAACAAAATATTGATTTACTTAATCTTACAGAATATAATTTTGACCTGTTAGGACTCAAAAATGTAACATTTTTGGAAGGAAATTCAGTAGAAAAATTGGCTGAATCGACTTTTTTTGACTCTAACCAAATTCAAAGTACATGGATTTATCTTGACCCACATCGCCGAGATGACACAGGAGGTAAAGTTGTTAGGTTACAAGATTGTGAACCTAATATTTTAACAATTCAGAGTTTACTTTTTAAGTTTACTAACAATATTCTTCTAAAAGCATCTCCTATGTTGGATATTGATTTAGCAATTTTAGATTTAGGGAATGTCTCACAAGTGTATATTGTAGCGGTTGAAAATGAGGTAAAAGAAGTTTTGTTTCTTATAAATAAAACAAGGTCAAACGATAGTCTGACTAATACTACTAATAATGAAGTAATTTTAAATGCTGTAAATCTAACAAAACAGAAGTCAACAATCTTGTCATTTACAAAATTAGAAGAGAAAAATGCAAGCATAATTCTCGGTACGCCAAAGCAATATTTATACGAACCCAACGCTGCCATAATGAAGTCGGGAGGATTTAGATATATTGCTCAACACTTTGATTTACAGAAGATTGCCCCACATAGTCATCTTTATACTTCTGATAAATTAATAGAAAATTTTCAGGGAAGAATCTTTAAAATTGTTACAGTTTGCAAGTTGGATAAGAAAGAAATATCGAAGCATTTATCTGAAAATAAAGCCAATATTACTATCAGAAATTTCCCTTTGACAGTGCAACAAATTCGGGATAAATTAAAATTATCGGATGGTGGAAGTGAATATCTTTTTGCCACAACGGATGCTCAAAATCAGAAAATTGTGATGGTTTGTAAGAAATTATAAGCTTATATATCATCTTGAGGCATAATTTTCTTGATTAGGTAATACAACGGCAATCCACCCAAAAATAAACCAATTGCGATTGGCAAATTCTCGGAATTATTATACAAAGTTGTTATCGCAACCATTATATACGTAACAATAAAAATTGTAGGAAAAAGCACTTTCCCAAAGCCAATTGTATAGAGATTTTCAGTCGTTTTGAGTAATTTTTTACGTAAAATAAAAATTGTAAAAGCTGAAGTAATCATCCCGATTGAATCACAAAACATTACATAATTCAACAATTCTTTGAAGGAATCGGCGAAGAAAAGTATTAAAATCAAGAAACTTGCATAGACCGTTAAGGCAATTTCTTGGACTTGGGTTTTATCGTTTTGTTTACTGAAAAATTTGGGCAAAACTCCATCCTCCGCCATCGCATAATACACTCTTGGATTCGTAAGCATCGAAGAATTTACGAAAGTTAGAACTGAAATAAACAGTAAAACGGAGGTAACTTTCGAACCTGTTTCTCCAAAAAGTACGTTCGCTAAATCGGAAATCAGGGAGGTAGAATTGGAAATTCCTTCAATTCCTAAGACCTTATAATAAGCATAATTTATCGCTAAATATAAAAACATTACAATTCCACAACCAATAAAAATGCCTCTGGGTGTATTCTTAGAAGGACTTTCAATATCAGTTCCAAAATTTATTGTTTGTTGATAACCGCCATACGTAAAGAAAATAGGAATAAAACTGAGTGCTAAAGCCTTGAAATAATCGAAATATTCCCATGTTGAAGATACTAAATTTGTTGAAGGTTTAGGTGTCGCATGATTTCCAAAAATGGTGAGGATTAACATTCCCATCAATACGATTTTTATCAAGGAAAGTATATTTTGCATTTTGGCGGAAAGTCGAATTCCTAAGAAATTTATTCCGTATAAAATTACAATCGTTGCAATTGATGTAATTTTAATGCCCAAAGGATTTTGTAGCGATTCAGGCATTAAAATTGGATTGATATATTCGGCACCAACTATTGCCACAATGGACACCGCCCCCGCATTGGAAATCACAATCATCCAATTGACCATGAAAGCGAAAGCGGGATGATAACAATAAGAAAAAATTTTGTAAAAACCACCTTTCACGGCATAACGAGAACCAATTTCAGCGTAGGTCAGCCCACCTAAATAACTAATAAGTCCTCCCAGAATCCATGCTAAAAAAAAGATTGAAGGTATTTGTGCAGTTTTAGCAACTTCAACAGGATTTCTAAAAATACCCATACCAATAATAAGACTTATTACTAACATGATGGTATCAAATAGGTTAAGTTTATTTTTGTGATTCATATTTTGAGTTGGGGTTGATGAGGTTGTATCAATAATAAGTTAACTATTTTAAAAAATTCTCCGATTGTAAATTAGAAATTAGCCATTAGAAATCATAAGTTTGAAGTGAATAATTATCAAGTATAAACTATAGTACTTTTAATAATTAGCAATCGCCACAGAATCGTAAAATCTCAAAACATACTCATCTGATAATTACCCAAAACCTTTGCCTCATGTGCTAAAAGCCATTTTTTCCTCCACAAATCTCCTGCGTAACCTACCAAAGAACCGTCAGAACCAATCACTCGGTGGCAAGGCACAATGATGTTAAATTTATTATTTCCATTGGTTGTTCCAACTGCTCTAATCGCTTTTTCATTGCCTATTCTTCTGGATAATTCTAAGTACGAAATCGTTTTTCCGTAAGGAATTGTCTCTAATTTCTCCCAAACGTGTTTCTGAAAATCTGTGCCAAAGTGCTGTATTTTTAGATCAAAATCCTTACGAGTTCCTGCAAAATATTCAGTAATTTGACTGACGTATTCTTCAATAATAGCAGGCATAAAATCCGTTTCAACCTTACGTGGACTTGGTTTTTTTTTGGCCTCCACGAACAGAATTGATGTCAAATATTGCTCAGTAGCAGATATTTCTAACTCTCCTAAAGGCGAATTGATATATTTTGTATAAATGGTTAATTCCATAAAATTACAGGTTAGAAAATTCGTGATACATTTCACGCAATTTGCAGATTTTTTAACAACTTCATTGTTAATTTTTATCCACTAAAACTTTTTAACACTTATTTAGGTTTTAAGAGTGCGACCTAAAGATTTTCTCTAAAATTATTATACTCTTTAAATTATTTCCTACGTTTTTAGAATTATAGTCACTTTTGAAAAAATTCTATGGGAAGTTAACAGTGTTGATCGCTGCAATGTGTTGGCAGACACAAAACAGATGATCAAAACTACAAATTACATTACCGTATTTGCAAAGAAAGTGGAATAATACATCTGAAAGTCAACGTACTTGAAGAAATGACTATCCGCTTGCTCTTTATACTTAAACTTCCCAAAATTACAATTCTTATTTTCATTCAATTTTAATTACCCAATCCACAATATGACCCTGCTAAGCCTCGACTTTTTAGGGTATTTTTTTGTAATTTTGTTAGGCCACAACGGCATTAAGACACAAACATTCATGTACAAATTTTTTACAATTTTCTTAATTTTAAATTCGGTGACCGTTTTCGCTCAAATTGATACGACTACGATCTCAAAAGAACTCGAACCTGTTACTATATCTTCTTCAAGGTTTATTACTAAAGACATTCAAACACCCCTCTCAGTTACCGTTATTGACCAATCAAGATTACAAATTGGACAATCAAAAATATCTCTTTTTGAATCATTGGGAGCAATTCCAGGGGTTTTTGCAATGAATTCCGAAAACTTTGCTCAAGATTTAAGAATATCCATTCGAGGTTTTGGGGCAAGAGCATCTTTTGGAATTAGAGGAATAAAAATTATCTCCGACGGCATTCCAGAATCTATTCCCGACGGCACGGCGAAGGTGGGAAATTTAGATGTGGGAACAATGGAACGAATAGAAGTTATTAAAGGACCCTCATCTGGATTATACGGAAATGCCTCTGGCGGGGTAATCAGTATTTTTTCAGAGAATGCAAAAGATAATTTTGCCGAAATACAAGCCAATATTGGGGCTTATGGACTTCAACGATACCAATTTAAAACGGGTCAAGGAATAGGGAAATTTATGTACTTTATATCTGCCTCTCGCCTCTTAAGCACTGGTTACCGTGACCACAGTTCAATTGAACGCAATTTTTTAAATGGGAAAATCGTTTACAACTTTACAGATAAAAATAAACTTACGTTTTTAGCCAATTATATCGACAGCCCACGTGCTGAAGACCCAGGCGCATTAATTCAGTCTGAAATCGATAAAAACCGACAACAAGCACGTCCTCAAAATATTACTTTTGATGCTTCTGAAACCTTCAGACAGAAAAGAATTGCCTTGATTTACGACCATATTTTTAATGCAAAACATCAAATAAATACCCGTGTATTTTATTTGAATCGTGATTTTGGGAATAAACAAGCTCTTCAAGCCAGTGGACAAATTGCTTTCAACCGTGATTTTTCGGGAGGAGGGTTTAATTATCAATTTACGACTAAAAATTACCGACTAAAAACAGGATTAGACCTTGAAAACCAACAAGATAATCGGCAACGATTTGATAATTTGGCAGGAGAAAAAGGAACGCTGAGACTTGACCAAGTTGAAGAGTTTAGAAATATTGGGGTATTTTTATTGCAAGAATTTACCATCATTCCGAAACTGAAATTATCCATAAATACTCGTTTTGATGATATTCGTTTACAGATTACGGATAAATTTCTTTCGGACGGAAACCAATCTGCCACACAATCTTTCCGCAGATTCAGTCCGATGGCGGGATTATCCTTCTCTCCTACCCTTTCAACTGCTGTTTTTGCCAATGTTTCAACCAATTTTGAAACTCCTTCTTTGAATGAATTATCGAATAATCCAACGGGGCTTGGAGGTTTCAATCCTGACCTCAATCCACAAAAATCAAGAAATTATGAGGTGGGTTACAAAGGCATTTTTGGCAAAAAATTCAGAGCTGATATTTCGATTTTTTACATAGAAGTTGAAGATGAAATTGTGCCTTATCAATTAACAAATCAGGTTGGAAGAACTTATTTTAGAAATGCAGGATTATCAGAACGAAAAGGTTTAGAAATGGGATTTACCTACAAAGTTCGTTCGGGATTAACGACCTATTTCAATTATACTTATTCAGACTTTCAGTACAAATCTTATCAAACAACGGCTGGAAAGTTTGATGGAAATATGTTGCCAGGAATCCCTAAACACAATATTTATGGAGAAATCAGGTACTTTCCACGCATAGGAATATACGCAATTGCACAGATACGGAGCATTAGTAAACTTTACGCAGATGATGCCAATTTGACTATAAATAATAGTTATGCAACAGTTAATTTAAGAGTGGGTTATCGCAAGCAATTGAAGAATTTAGTGATTGAGCCTTTCATCGGAGTTAATAATTTATTCAATGAAATTTATAACGCAAATATTCAAATAAATGCCACCGCTAATCGTTATTTTGAACCCGCTTCTGGAAGTTTTATTTTTGGTGGATTGACAGTAAGAGTTGGGAAATAAATTAGATAATTTTTGAACAATTTTTTAATATAATCCAAAAACTCTATTATCTTTGCAATCCCAATTATAACATGGGGGCGACCGGTATTGACAGCTTGTGCGGGTCGGTAGTAAGCACGTCGGGAGTTGGTCTTGACCTCCCGTAACTAATCAGTCCAAACAAACAACTGGCAATACTCAGTATGCCATGGCAGCTTAATTCTTAATTGAATTTCGTTTTGAGTAATCCCAATTAGATTGTGA
>JACMRQ010000470.1 GCA_014376355.1 Arcicella sp.
GCTTGGATTACTATATATTACCATCAAACAAATCATTGGATAAGTAATACTTTAAATATTATTGAATTTGCTTTTTTGAGTTACTACTTTAATAAGATTTTTACAGTTTTAAAATTAAATTCTTTAATTCAATATTTTTCTGTAACAATCTTATTTATAATTATATTGTTAACATTTATTGATTTTAAAAATATAAATCATTATAATTCAACAGCTTATATTATTACTTGTTTTGTATTAATGACTTATTCTATGATTCATTTTTACGAATTGCTTGATTCTTTAAATGTTCCCAAACTTTCATACTACTCACATTTTTGGATAAGTGTTGGAATTCTTCTATATTTTTCAGGATGTTTTTTTATTAATTTATTCAGTGAAATTGTGCTCTTCAGCAATGATAAATCAATAAATCAACTTTGGCGCATTTATTATTTTTCTTTAATTATTTATCGCATTTTTTTAGCAATCGGTTTATGGTTCAGCAAGACACCGCAACAATTAAATTCATCATCGAAATAGGCACAATTGCCATGTTGATATTTTCAGGTATCGTCATTGGTTTAGTATATTTTCTGCATTCACGCCTTATTGAGCAAAAACATGGAATGTAGAGGATAGATATAAGAGAACTATGACTAATTATTAAATATGTTAATGAATCTCTTGAATCCTTCTATTCGCTAAAATCTAATATCTAATCAATGAATGAGGCAAAAATTATTATTCTCGGTACTTCTGCCATCCTTCTGCCCGTAACGGTAATTATTATTTTCGTCATTTTTTATAGTCGCCGTCAGTGTTTCCAACGTGAAAAGTTGGAGCGTATTGAGGAAAATCACCGCCAAGAAATGCTTGAAGCCAGTGTAGCTTCCCAAGAAAACGTCCGTCGACAAATTGGAGGAGATTTACATGATGAAATTGGTACACTTCTATCTGCTACTCGCATGAGCCTTTCACAAGTTACAAAATACGAAGACAATCCTGCCAAAAGAAAAATCCTTTTAAATCAAACCCAAGAATTATTGAACGAAACACTTAATAACGTCAGAAGATTATCTAAAGAATTAATGCCCAGCACCTTAGACGAATTTGGATTAATTATTGCCCTCAAAGATTTTACGGAGAAAATGACTGAATATACGGGTGTAATGGTATGTTTTAGTCAAGGTGAATTGTTGGAAGTATTCGATAAAAAAATTGAGTTGGTTCTTTATCGTACTGCTCAAGAGTTGGTAAATAATGCCCTCAAACATGCAAAGGCAAGTGTTATTAGTATTCAATTACAGGTAAAACAAAATGATTTAGTGCTTCAAGTATCCGACAATGGTATTGGTTTTGATTTAATGGAAGTCAATCAGCCAAATCGAGGCATTGGCATTAAAAATATTGAAAGTCGTATTAATGTGATTAAAGGAAAGATAAAATTTGATGTCGAGAAAGGAAGAGGCTCAAGTTTTGAAGTATCGATTACTTTGTGATTATCATATATTCCCTAACCATGAAAAATAATAAAATTAGAGTTGCTATTGCAGATGACCATGCTATTTTCCGTCGTGGAATTGTTTCATTATTAGAAAATAATGAAGATTTTGAAGTTGTTCTGCAAGCCTCGAATGGCCAAGAATTAATTGATAATTTGGAGGCAACTCGTCCAGAAGTCATACTAATGGATTTACAAATGCCTGTTTTAGATGGAATTAGGGCTACTAAGCAAATTA
>JACMRQ010000056.1 GCA_014376355.1 Arcicella sp.
AGTAGACGTGGTGAGTATTGATACGGCTCACGGACATTCTAAAGGGGTTATTGAAGCCTTGAAATCCGTAAAAAGAACTTTTCCAAACTTAGAAGTAATGTGCGGAAATGTTGCTACTGGTGCAGGAGCAAGAGCTTTGGCAGAAGCAGGAGCAGATGCCGTGAAAGTTGGCGTTGGGCCAGGTAGTATCTGTACAACTCGTATTATTGCGGGAGTTGGAATGCCACAATTATCAGCCGTTTATGAAGCTGCAAAAGCCGTAGCAGATTTGGATGTACCAATTATTGCTGATGGTGGAATTCGTTTCTCAGGAGATATTGTGAAAGCAATTGCTGGGGGTGCAAGTTCAATCATGGTAGGTTCGATGTTAGCAGGAACGGACGAAGCTCCAGGTGAAGTGGTTTTATTTGAAGGTCGTAAATTTAAGTCGTATCGTGGAATGGGTTCCGTAGAAGCTATGGAAGACGGCTCGAAAGACCGTTATTTCCAAGATGCCGAAGATGATATTAAGAAATTAGTACCCGAAGGAATTGTAGGACGAGTACCTTTTAAAGGTTCGGTTTCAGAGATTATTTATCAAATGGTTGGTGGATTGAAAGCAGGTATGGGTTATTGTGGAGCGGGAGATATTGAGGCCTTGAAGAAAGCTCAATTTGTCAAAATCACCTCTGCGGGCGTGAAAGAAAGTCATCCACATGATATTTCAATTTCTAAAGAAGCACCGAATTATAGTTCAAAGTAGTTATTAGTTATTGGTTACTGGTTATTCGATTACGCTAATATTTACAAAAATGTGTTCATTAATCGTTACCTTACTAATAACAAATTACCAATAACTAAAAATGGCAAAGGATAAAATAGAAAAAAACGTAGAAATCAGGAATCGGAGGGCATCTTTCGAGTACTCTTTTCTGGAGAAATATACAGCAGGAATTATGCTAATGGGAACAGAAATTAAGTCCATTCGTCAAGGAAAAATTAACTTGACGGATGCTTATTGTTTGTTTCTGGGGGAAGGCTTGTATATCCGTCAAATGAACATTTCTAAATATAACGAAGGAACGCATTATAACCACGATCCTTTGCAAGATAGAAAATTATTATTAACTAAACGTGAATTACGCAAACTCCAAAACAGTTTGAAAGACGTAGGTTTAACCATGATTCCTACTCGTATGTATATTTCTGAGCGGGGTTTTGCAAAAGTAGAAATTGCCTTAGCGAAAGGTAAAAAACTTTATGATAAACGAGATTCTATCAAAGAAAAAGATGTGAAACGGAGTATGGATAGGGAATAAAAAAAGCCTCAAATCATTTGATTTGAGGCTTTTTTTATTCCCTTAATTCCCTTTAAAAATCTTCATTCAAAGAGAAAGACATTGATTCTTTCTCTGACATTATACCTGACTTCTGGTATTCTGCTACTCTTTTTTCAAAGAAATTAGTTTTTCCTTGTAGTGAAATCATTTCCATAAAATCAAAAGGATTGGTTGCATTAAATTGCTTCTGTAACCCCAAAGCCACCAACAAACGGTCGGCAACAAATTCTATATATTCGCACATCAACTCAGCGTTCATTCCAATCAAAGAAACTGGCAAAGCATCGGTAACAAATTCTTTTTCAATCGAAACGGCATCCAAAATAATCTTATAAATGTCTTCTGGATCTAACTGATTTTTAATGTGATCGGTATAAAGAAGACAAGCAAAATCGCAATGCAAACCTTCGTCTCTTGAAATTAATTCATTTGAAAATGCTAAACCCGGCATTAAACCACGCTTTTTTAACCAGAAAATTGAGCAAAAAGAACCCGAAAAGAAAATCCCTTCCACAGCAGCAAAAGCAATCAAACGTTCGGCAAAATTACCGTCATTAATCCAACGCAATGCCCAATCTGCTTTTTTCTTTACGCACGGAATCGTATCAACAGCCCGTAACATTTTATCTTTTTCAGTAGGATTTTTAATGTAAGTATCAATCAATAACGAATACGTTTCTGAGTGAATATTTTCCATCATAATTTGAAAACCGTAGAAACATTTAGCTTCAGCATATTGCACTTCCGAGAGGAAATTTACCGCTAAATTCTCATTCACAATGCCATCAGAAGCGGCAAAAAAGGCCAATACGTGAGAAATAAAATGTCTTTCGCCGTCATTTAAACGATTTTCCCAATCGTTAGTATCTTGTGAAAGGTCAATTTCTTCGGCAGTCCAAAAAGAAGCTTCAGCCTTTTTGTAGAATTGCCAAATGTCATTGTGCTTAATAGGAAATAGTACGAAGCGATTTGGATCTTCTACTAAAAGGGGTTCTACTTGTTGTTGGGTATTAGTCATTATTTTTAAAAAGAATTATAGTTCTGAACTGATTGATTTAATAACAAGAATGCTTTATGTTTGATTACAATTTTTTAGAATCGTGATACATTTTTGGCGACTATCAGAAAAAAACTAATGATTTTGAGTTATACTTACTTTATGTAAGAACAAAATTACAAATTAGATAACGAATCTGCCTTTACTTGGGACTATTAATTTGGATATTTTGTAAAAAGTTGGTTTCCAAGAAAATAAGTTTTATCGGAGAATTATTTTACAAAAACTATTTAGTGGAGTACTGTGATTTACAGAGAATATTACAAATTGATGATGTAAATTGTTTCGTAATTCGGAGAATTATTATCAAATTTAGAAATCAATTTGGGTAATAACTAATGAATCTTATTGATTTTTAGTAGTTTAACGAAATAAAAAATATCTTTATAATGTAAGTTTTATTCTTTAACAACTCTCAACAAATTAAACAAGATGACACAAGATTTTATGGGTAAAGTTGCCGTAATAACAGGAGCCGCCTCGGGTTTGGGTAGGGCAACGGCTCTGTTATTTGCTAAGCGTGGGGCAAAAGTAGTGGTTTCGGATGTGGCTATAGAAGGCGGACACGAAACTGTGAAAATGATTCAAGATAAAGGTGGAGAAGCTACTTTTGTTGAATGTGATGTTACCAATGAATCATCAGTCAACAATCTTATTTCCAAGACTGTAGAAATTTATGGACGACTGGATTGTGGTATTAACAATGCTGGCATTGGTGGTATTTGGACGAGTACGAACAATTACCCAACCAATAATTTTGAGAAGGTTATGGCAGTCAACACCACGGGTGTTTTTATGTGTATGCGAGCGGAATTGAACGTGATGTTACGACAGGGTTCGGGGGCAATTGTCAATGTAGCATCCATTGCTGGATTGTCTGGTTTTCCAAAAAATATTGCCTATGCTGCCAGTAAACACGCTGTGGTAGGCATGACAAAATCAGCAGGTTTAGAATACGCAAAAAAGGGTATTAGAGTAAATGCTGCTTGTCCTGTTTTTACCATTACGCCTTTGGTTACTGATATGTTTGATGTAATTGGGGATGATATGAAAGATAAATTAGAAGCCTCAATTCCGATGAAAAGGTTTGGTCAGCCTGAAGAAATTGCGGAGGCAATCGTTTGGTTATGTTCAGATGCGGCTTCATTTATTACGGGTCATGCCCTACCGATTGATGGTGGAATGATGGCGGGGTAGTGATTAAATATGAGGTATGAATTATGAGGTATTTAAAGAACATACCTCATAACTCGTACCTAAAAATAATCTCACTCACCGTTGGATATTTCAATAATTTTGAAAAATCGGTTTTCCAGAAATCTAAATCCAACAATTGCCCTTTGTCATCATGGGTAAGCGTAATCATCACGGGCGTTTTATCGGTATCAATGTATTCTACTTGTATCAAATCTCCTGCGTAACTGTCTGGGTTGTTATTCAGACTAATACTTCCCATTTTTCCCCCTTCATATTCAAAGACATCTTCATTAATCGGATAATCAATTACG
>JACMRQ010000471.1 GCA_014376355.1 Arcicella sp.
AGCCACGGCAAATCGAATAGTTTTGGCTAAGGATTTTTTTTTTAAAACTCGTTCTGAACTCTTATAACAAGTTCTTTTTCAGCGACCAACATTTTGAGTTCATGGTTCTCTTTTTTCAATTTTTCAAATTCAGGATTTTTATCTAAAACAGGTTTTAACATCAATCCTTGTTCACCATGTTTATCAAAATTCTGTTCCCATTTGTAAAGAGTGGTACTGGAAATTTCAAGTTGTCGAGAGGCTTTACCGACCCCATCTCGCTTCATTAACTGGACAGCTTCGAGTTTCTCAGTGAGACTCCATCTGCGTCTGTATTTGTTCATAATTTCGTAAAGTTATTAAAACTTGTTTTACGAAAAATGTGTCCAACTAATTAAGGGGTTCGGGAGTTTTCGTCCATCGGTAATGAAAACCTTAAGACCATAGTTGGCAAAACGTTAGCTACCGATAAAGAAATATAAAGTGTTGATTCATCCATAACGGTTTTCCTATAAAAATTTAATTGACTTCAAAAATTGAATTAATTCATCAAATTTGTCAGCAAAATTGTCTAATTGTGCTTTTTTATTTGAGTATTTGCATTGATTTAAAATGCCAGAAGCCAAAGTTCTTAAACCAGCCATTGAGCGAGACAAGTTTTTTTTTGTTGTTAAATCATCTTCTGCAAATGTTACATTTCTTACATGATTATTTACTTCAACTGACCAATGTCCTCTAATTGCATGGCATAACTCTAAATAATTATTATCCTGATTGGATATATAATAGCTTATTTCTGTGGATTTTTTTTGAGTCTTAACTTCTGTAATATTTCTTTTAAGCCTAATCAAGCTACTAATTTTGCAATTTCCCCATCTCTCATGTTTCTCTTTTCTTGAAATATTATAAATATTGTATTCTCTTTTCTAATACGCCCATGTTTAGCTTTGATACTCGAATCTGGGCGAAACTTTGTTGGACGGCACTCCGCTAAAATAAAGTTAAAAATTGGGTTTGGAAATCTTATTACATCAATATACTCACTCAATAACTCTTTCTAATTTTCTTTCAAACCAACTAAATAAACACCTCTTGGCTCATTAATAGATTCAAGCGTATTAGGTTTGCAATGTAGAGCATCCATGCTTGTTTTTTGCCTTTTAAGATTATTATCTTTCAAAATATTGCGAACCGTAGGAGCTTCGCTTTCCTTTAAACCACTATAATAATCTTGACTTTGAATAACCCTATCTTTGTAACTGACAGCTTGAACAATGGCTTCTCCTCTGGTGTGACCAGTTTCAATACTCCCCTTTAAATCTTTACCATCAAGGGCAAACCACTGACGTTCTTCAATAGATAGCGTAACGTCAAAATTAGAAAATAAGATGCCCTCAAATACCGTTAAACAAACATTCTCTAAAACATTGGGTAACTCAGAATGAGATATTGGGCGATGAGTAGAATAGTTTATCGATGCTAATATGCGGGTATTATGATTAACCATATAACGGTGAATACTCGATAAGTTCCCATCTGTGTTGCTTAAAATTGCCATCGTTACACTCAATAAAACCACCCAAACTTCATGTCGTAAACCTCGGGTATCTCGTAAATCCAATCCTTCAACGTTTTGTAATTGGTCAAAAAAGCTCTTATTTTGTTCTTGGCAAAGTAGCATTTGTGCTCTTTTTTATATCAGAGCCACAAAAGTAATGCAGGCTTACCTTGCCATTTTATTTTTATAGGAAAACCGTTTAGGCACAATGTTATTTTTTGTTTTTCTGTAAAATTTTACCACATTGCAATGTAGATTTTTTTCTCAAACTATAAATTTAAAACTTTTATCAAGGTCATGTAATAATATATTTTTGACCTCGTTCAATCCATCTTAATGGAAAGTGGCACTGATGTAATGTTCATTCAGAAACTGTTGAGATATAATGACATCAAGACCACCCCTATACCTGATTACGCCATCATAAAACCCAAAGGATTTGCGGTACTATTTATGTCATAAAATCTTGAAATGTTGGGCAATACCAATGGTAAATCAGATTTTGAAACACCCAGCCAAATAGCTAATTCTGCCGCCAATTGATCAACCGAAGTTGTGGGAATAATGCGTCCACGTCCTGTATCAAGAGAATTCCCTTGGTATAAATCTGGATAGGCTCCATAAATTCTTTTACCATTCACGGCTCCTCCCATCACAAATTGATGTCCTCCCCAAGCATGGTCTGAACCTTGGGCATTAGATGTTAAACTTCGTCCAAACTCGGAAGCAGAGAAAAGCGTCACATTATTTTGAACGCCCATACTTGTCATTAAATCATAAAAAGATTTCATGGCATTGCTCACTACAGGAATCATAT
>JACMRQ010000472.1 GCA_014376355.1 Arcicella sp.
GCTGAGGTTGAAAATGCGATAAATATGCACTTGGGCGTGATTGAATCTGCTGTGGTAGGTTATCCGCACGACATCAAAGGAGAAGGAATTTATGCTTACGTAATCTGTGATTCGCAAATGGAAGACCAAGCCTTGATTCGTAAAGATATTCTCGCAACAGTAACTCGTTTAATTGGCCCCATTGCCAAACCTGATAAAATTCAGTTTGTCAGCGGTTTGCCAAAGACCCGTTCTGGAAAAATTATGCGAAGAATTTTAAGAAAAGTTGCCGAGGGCGAGACCTCAAATATTGGCGATACCTCAACCTTGCTTGACCCGAATGTGGTGGTGGAGATTATTGGTGGGGCGTTATAGTAAACCAATAGTTCACAGAAAAAACTTTCTATTTCCTAAATCAAATAGAAAGCTTTTTCTGTGTAACAACTTTCTGAATTTTATCACTCTCAAAATTAACTAAAACCGAATCATTAATAAATCAATTCAGCAATAATTTTTAAGCCATTTAATGTCAGGGCTTTATCGACTTCATCAAAATCATCTTGCAATGGTGTGAGGATAGACGACAGTCCACCCGTTGCCAATACCATACAATCTTGTCCGATTTCTTTTTTAATCTGATAAATCATTTCACGCACCATACCCACATACCCCCATAAAATTCCTGCCTGTATGGCGTGAACGGTGTTTTTGCCAATAGCAGAATCAGGCATTATTAGAGGAACCTCGGGTAATTGTGCCGTGTTTGAAAATAAGGCTTTCACCGCAGTTTTTAAGCCTGGAGCAATTGAAACTCCTACTATTTTGCCTTCACCAGTAATGACTGTGAAAGTCAGAGCTGTACCAAAATCGACAATTACACAAGTTCGTTTGTAAGTATAATAAGCGTAAGCGGCATTACAAACCAAATCTGTTCCAATCTCATAAGGACTCGGAATTTCCATTTTCAGTTTATCATACATCTCCACGCCCACCATCGTTGGGTCGATTCCGAACATTTGTTGCACCATTTCTTTCAAAACAATACGTTGGTTAGGAACAACGCAACTGATAATTGCTTTATCTATGTCGCTGATTTTTAGAGAGTTTTCTAAAAATCGAATCCGTAATTGAGCCTCATAATCAGAAGCTCTTTGAGATAAAGAAGAAGAAAGGCGGAATTGATGAATCCACGAAATAGTATCATGGATTCCAAACACGATGTCAGTATTGCCGATGTCAATGGCTAAAAGCATATTATTTTAATTAACAGTGAACATTTATCAG
The DNA here is from genome assembly GCA_014376355.1 of Arcicella sp. Lineage (GTDB taxonomy): Bacteria > Bacteroidota > Bacteroidia > Cytophagales > Spirosomataceae > Arcicella. The sequence continues at coordinate 1,264 of JACMRQ010000472.1, forward strand.
TTAACAATGAAATTTGGAAGAATGAAAAGAAGTGATTTTGTCTTCTGATTACTGCTAATTAATAAATAACTGCCCTTTTCTTTAATTCCTCCGCTAACTGTTCTGGCGATTGAAAATGTATGGCATCTAATCCCAGAGCATTTGAAGCATTAATATTTTTGATGTTATCATCAATAAATATAGCTTGAGTTTTATCAATGTCATAACGACTCAGAATTAACTCAAAAATCTCTGGTTCAGGTTTAATCATATATTCTTCTCCTGAAACTAAAACGCCTTCAAACCAATTCAAAAAATGAAAACGTTCCAAAGCTTTAGCAATCGGAAAAGTCTCCGCCGACCAGTTTGTGAGAGCATAAACCCTGTAATCAGGTGAATCAATGAATTTTTTCAAGATTTCAACTGTGCCATGTAGAGGTTCGCCTAACATTTCAATCCAACGCCCATAATAAGCTCGAATTTCATTTTCCCACTCTGGAAATAAGGCAATTTTTTCGTTAGTAGCTTTTTCGATTAACGTTCCTGCATCTTGTTGTTCGTTCCAATCGGAAGTACAAATATTCTTAAAAAAGTAGGCTCTACGTTCTTTATCGGGAATTAATTCGTTAAAAACATATAATGGATTCCAGTCAATTAAAACTCCTCCTAAATCGAAAATAATGGTGTTAATTTGTTTCATTTTTGCTTTGAGCTATTGGTAATTAGTAGTCGGTTTTTGATTTAATAATTGTTTACATATAATTCCTAAAATCCTATTTTCCCCTTTCTTTTCCCTTTCCCAGAACTCTTAACATACTCGTGTAAATCGGCTAATTCTTTCTCAAAACCACCTGACAAAATCGGGAATCTTAACCAACTTCTTGGGTCAAGATTGCGGTCGTCCACGTGGAAACTTGGTGCGTAACGTTCTCTCTTCCATTGGTTTCTGGCGAAAAGTTTGAAGAATCTTTCGATGGATAAAACCAATGTTTCTCGGTCATAAATTCCATCAAATTCTAATTCCATAAGCTGTAAACAGTCTTTTGGTGTTTTTTTATCACGAATAGCAGCCGTTTCAATAGCATTCAAAAGGTCGTAAGGCATCAAATCTTCTTCATCAATTTGCTTAGATTTTAAAGGTCGAAGTTCAGCGGTTGGTTGAAGATTATTCATTGTATTTAATCCCGCAATTTTGAGTTCTCCACCCAAGCCCGTATTTTCTAACCAGCGTAAAAAATGACGTAGCCAATGCTTATCAATCCCCGCAATTGGCGAAATTGAACCCGAAGTATCACCGTCCATTGTGGCATATCCCACCGATGCTTCCGAACGATTTGAAGTTGAAAGTAATAATGAATTTGTAATATTTGCCAATAACCAAGCACTTGGGCTTCTGACCCTCGCTTGAATATTTTGTAGGGCAATATCGTCGGTTTCCCAAGATAAATCTCTACCAATTGCTCCTTGAATGAGTCCTTTGTAGGTTTCTACCAGTCCATTTATATCAATATCATAAAAAGTAGTATTCAAATCTTTCGCCAAAGAAGTAGCGGAATGTCGAGTAGCTTTTGAACTGTTTTCTGTGCCTTGATAAACGTTAATAATCAAAGCGGCAGATAATTCTTTTACATCCTTACAATCTTGAATATTTTTGATGTAAGCAAGTTTATTTTTGAAGCCTTCCAAGCCTAACTCTTTGACGCACAATTCGATAGATAAATAACACAAAGCCGTAATTGCCGAAGAATCCGCTCCACCCGAAAGGGAAATTACCCAACCATTTGAACGTGATTTGCGTAGATAATCAAGCAAAGCTAAGGCAATTGCCCGAGCAAATTCTTCTTCTTTTTGATAACCGTTGGCTTCCCAATTTTCCAATGCGTAAACATTTTTAATGGGATCAATTTCTGGATAATCAAATAATACTTGAACAGGATTTGAGGACTTGAAAGTAATTCGATTTTGCGTTTGTTCTAATCGAATTTTGTCTAAATCAATTACTGCCGTAGTTAAATAATAGTCTTTATAAGAAAATCTTGTTCCCGAAACTAACATTTCACCCGCTTGAGCAACCATCGCATCTCCATCAAAAATAGCTCTCCCTGACTCATTTCCCAATAAATTGACATAAATATACGCCACTCCAAAAGCCCGAGAACCGTCTTGAATAAGTCTTTCACGAGTTTGAGTTTTGAGAAATGAAAAATGAGATGCCGTTGGATTCATAATTACATCACACCCTTGATTATAAAAATCACGACCTGGACGATTAGCAATCCACGCATCTTCACAGATTTCAAAACCAATTTTTACGCCCCCAACATCGAAAACAAAATCTCCGACAGGATACGTAAATTCGCCCAAACGCATCTCTGTTCGTTCGCCGACGGGCCAATGTTGAAACCATCGAGTTTCGTAGTGAATGCCATTATTTGCCAGATTTTTCTTGCAGACAAAGCCTCTAATTTGTTTGTTCACAATCAAACAGGCTGCATTATAAACATGATTCAAAACCCGTATCGGTAAACCCACACAAACAGCAATACTGGAAGTGTAGGGTACAATGTCCTGCAACATTTCCATAGCAGTATCACAGGTAGATTGTGCGTAAAACATATCCTCGCAACCATACCCAGTGATACATAATTCTGGTAAACAAAGAAGACTAATGTCTTGATTTTTAGCATCTTCAATGCTACTGATGATATTGTTTTTATTACTTTCCCAAGCAAGTGGTGTTTGATTAACAACCCCGGCGGCTACTTTTATTAGATTCATGTATGTATAACAAGATGTTCTCTCACATCGTTTAAATATAGCAAAATACGGTATTTTTTACCAAAGATTAAAAGAAAAAGCAACCCTTTGGAGGTCGCTTTTTCTAAATTATTCATTTTCTCAAAGTCCAGCAAAGTAATCGTAGCCAAACAATGCCCAATAATCCTTCGGGCGAGTATCTGAAAATTTAATTACGCCAATTCTTTTTAGGCTTTTATAGCCATATTTTACAGGAATAATTAACCGCAAAGGCGAACCGTGTTTTTTGTCAATAAGCGGTTTTCCGTTCATTTCATACGCCAAAATCGTTTGCGGATGCACGGCACTTGGCATATCAATTCCCACGTAATATTTATCATCGGGTGTTTCCATGCCTACATATTTGTATAAATTATCTGCATCTTTTTGTCCGATTTTATAATGATTCATCACATCTACAAAACGTACACCTGCCCAATGTTGAACCTGTGACCACCCTTCAATACACTTAAATTCAAACACAATCTCTTGTTTTGGTAATGCCTTTAGTTCATCCAAACTAATTTCAAATATATTATCGCCCGATTCTATTTTGACTTTATAATCTTTTTCAATTGGACTCAATAAGCCTTCACTACCATTTACCCGAACTTTTTTTTGAGCTTGCGATAATGGAAAAGTAGGAGCTAAATGGCTGTCTGCAAGCAATTTTCCCGTTAATCGTTCATTAAATTCCAACGTCTTTCGTAGAGGAGCAAGGGTATTATTAAGTTCTGGTCTGGAATTTATCCACTTCCATACGCCAATCGGGACGAGACTTGCTAATCCAAAACCTACGAAAGCTTTGATGGTTTTGCGTCTAATTTGTTGGTCGGTCGTTAGTTCTTCTTTCATGATTTTTCTTTTACTTCAAATCCAGTAATAATGCTCTGAAAATTCTTCCATCCAGCTTTGATTACTTGCAGAATATGGACTACAAAAAATAAAACAAACCCAATGGTAAGTATGAAATGCTCTAA
>JACMRQ010000473.1 GCA_014376355.1 Arcicella sp.
ATATGCTTCTTCTTATGATGGTCCAAATTACGCTAACTCGGTTGGTTACGGAATTTCACCCGTTTATAATACTAATCCAGGGGCAACTTATTCCGACAAAATCAACAATCCTTCCTTGAAACCAAACTCTACTGAACAAATCGAAATTGGAGCAGAATTGAATTTATTTAAAAATCGTTTCTCAGCGGACGTAACTTATTTTACTTCAAATGACGGTCCAAGAATTTTTAACCGTGATTTGTCTTCAACAACGGGTTATACTTCTGCCATCGTAAACGGAATTAAAACCCAAAAAATGGGTTTAGAAATTACCTTGAAAGGAACACCAATAAAAAGTGAAAACTTAAGATGGGATATTTTATTAAATTATTCAAATTTCAAAGAGACTTTGCAAGAGGTTTACAATGAAAATGGAGTGAAAATTGAACAACTTCCACGTAATTATTTTGTATCTGGCAACAGCGGAAGTCAATTTATAAACGTTGGTGAACGCATTGACCAAGTTTTTGTTTCCACATTCCAAAGAACTTTAGACGGACAAATTATTAATGATGCGGGTGGTCGTCCTTTAGTGAATGGACTTGGAACGCAAGTTGGTTTTGCCAATCCAGATTTTGTTTGGGGCTTGAACAACCGTGTTTCTTACAAAAATTGGTCGTTAAGTTTCCAGTTTGATGGACGTGTAGGTGGCGTAATTGAAGATTATATCCGCCGTCAGACGTTCAGAGGAGGTAGAAATATTGAAACTGTGGAGGGTGCTTTAGGTATTGCGAGGGATTTTGATACCCAAGGAATTAAGTCTTACATAGGTGAAGGCGTAAGGATTTCCGAAGGTTCTCCAACTTTTAATTCAACGACTGGAGCAATCACTAATTATGATAAACTCAAATTTGTTGCAAATGACATCAAAACTTATGCACAAGATTATGTTAGTCGTTATAACTCAACTGCTGAAGGAAATTTAATGAGTAAAACATTCTCTAAACTTCGTGAAGTAACCCTAAGCTATAATTTTCCATCAGATTTATTACAGAAAACTTTTATCAAACAAGCTTCTGTTTCATTGGTTGGACGTAATTTATTTTACTTTATCGACAGCAAACACAGTGGCGTTGATTTAGACCAATATACGGGTTTAAATGCAAGTACTGGTTTGCAAACACCAACAATGAAACGTTTTGGAATTAATTTGAATTTGACATTTTAAATCAGCCTTGAGCTATGAACATTGGGTTTTTTAAAATTCAATGTTCATGGCTCAAAATTTATAAATCCATGAAAAAATATATTTTATCAATGCTAATCATTTCAATTATAGCAAGTTGCAGTGATTTTCAGAAGTTGGAGCAAAATCCAAATTTGCCAACTTCCGTTCCATCTTCCATCATTTTAAGAGATGCACTTAGCAAAATGAATGACGGTGCTTGGAATGATGTAATGCGTAATAACCAGTTTTATTGTTCTAATTATAATTACTATTCAAGCAATGAATATAATTGGGGTAATGCTGATTTGAAATTTACTACGTTAAAAAACGTAGTTCAAATGGAAAAGGAAGCCAAGAATGCTGGGGCAAAAGACTTAAATCCATATTCAGCTTTGGGAAAATTTCTTCGTGCTTATTATTATACAAACATGAGTTTACAAGTAGGAGATTTACCTGTAAAAGATGCTTTGCAAGGTTTGGCCATTGATAAACCAAAATACGATACGCAAAAAGACGTTTTTATTCAAGTTTTGAAGTGGTTGGATGAATCAAATACTGATTTAACGCAATTAATTGCAACGGGCGATAAAACTTTGGACGGTGATATTTACTATAATAATGATCTTCGTAAATGGCAAAAAGCCGTTAATTCATTCAGATTGAGAGTTTTAATTCATTTGAGTAAAAAAGCTGATGATACAGATCTGAAAGTAAAAACGGATTTTGCTAACATTTTAGGTAATTCAACGAAGTATCCATTAATGACCGATGTGTCGGAAAGTTTACAATATTTTTGGGGTACAAATAACAAATATCCCCGTAATCCAGATAATTTTGGAAATAATGCCACTCGTGAAAACATGGCAAAAACATACATTGATTTACTGAAAAACTATAAAGACCCACGCCTTTTTGTGGTCGCAGAACCAGCCGATGCACAATTATTAAAGGGTTTGAAAGCAACAGATTTTGATGCTTATGTTGGGGCAAGTTCAGGAGAAGATTTAGCTGATATGTCCTCAAAAGCGGGTTTAGGACAATATTCTTTTCAAAATCGTAAGCGTTATTACGCTTCTTACACGGGTGAAAATACATTTGTGATTTCGTACCCAGAAATGTGTTTTAATATTGCAGAAGCCATCAATAAAGGCTGGGCAACTGGCAATGCACAGGATTGGTATGAGCGTGGTGTGAAGGCATCTATGTCTTTTTATGGTGTGAATGATGCGAGTGCTTATTTAGCCCAAAACAACGTAAAATATGTAGGAAATACTGCTGAAGGTTTAACCCAAATTTTGAATCAAAAATACCTTGCTTTCTTCCAAAATTCGGGTTATGAAGCCTACTTCAATTGGCGTAGAACTGGTATTCCTGCATTTTTAGTAGGTACGGGAACCGCCAATGGAACAAAAATTCCATTGCGTTATCTGTATCCAAAATCAGAAAGAACAACCAATACAGAGAATTTATCGGAGGCAATCAATCGTCAATTTAACGTTGCAATTGCTAATGAAAGCATTAATTCATCTATTTGGATTATAAAATAGCACTAAGAAAATAATTGGTTAATGGAATTTAAAAGTAGTAGAAATATCTACTACTTTTTTTCATTTTCAACGCAAAAAACATGAATATTTCAGACTCTTTTATCCGTCAAAGACTGGATTCAACCTTTGGTACGTATCAATTTACAGGTAAGCATCATCTCGTACAACGTTCCGATTTTTTGATTTAGACCATTTCAAAATCTCAAAATAAAATCTTGTTTGGGTTGATTTTTTCTAAAAAATACCAAACCTACATAAAATAAATCAATCGAAATCATGACTGTTGGATGATTTTTAATAACCTGCCAAGCCTCGTGCATTTCGGCAGACCAATGAATATCGTCGAAGACAAAAACACTTTTTTCAGTTGCTTTTTTTAGGCACATTTCAAAATATTTTACAGTGGGTTCATAACGATGATTGGCATCGAAAAACGCAAAGTCTAATTGCTTGATTTGTGCTAATTTTTGGGCTAAAGTTTCATCAATATTACCGACAATTATTTCAATATTTTTACAATCTAATTCCTCAAAATTTTCTCGGGCCAGTTTTGCTGTGGCAGGACATCCTTCAAAAGTGGAAATCTTTGAAGATTCGTAAGCCTTTGATTCGTAGATAGTTGTAATGCCTAAAGAAGTTCCTAAGTCAAAAATGGTGGAAGGCTTGAAATGCTGAATTAACCGAAAAATGAGTTTTCCGAATTTGGGGTTTTTCTCGGCACTTTTGGCAATTTGACGAATTTCTCTTTGATTAGTTTTATAAATTCTCGAACCTGCTCCAAAGTCTGTAATGTTAATGATTGACCGATTTTTAAAGAGTTTTTTTCGTAAATTTTCTATTGATAAAAATACAGGAAACTGCGTTTTTGATTGAATTATTTTGGTGTAAAGTTCAAAAACAAAAGGAGAATGAAGGGAATGTTCGTTTTTGGAGGCAAAAAGAAATTGAAAATAGTATTTTATCATTTGGGAAACGTAGTCAATTTGAACAATAACGGTTTTAAATTAAAATTTATTAATTACCAAATTCAATTAAGTCGAAAAGGAGCAATTAAATAAAAATCTGGAATAATTGCGTTGAAGTTTTTCCCATCATAAATACGCTCCATTTTGTAGGTTCCAGCCATTTTTCCCATAGAAGTATTCAAATTACAACCCGAAGAATATTCATAACTCTGTCCAGGTTCAAGCGTTGGTTGCTGTCCGACAACGCCTTCTCCTTCAACTTCACGTAGTTCGCCATTTGCATCATAAATATACCAATGACGACGTAAAAGCCTTACTGTAAAATCACTTTCATTTTGAATTCTTATGTGATAAGAAAAAACAAAGTGAGCTTGAAAAGGGTTTGAATATTCAGGTTGGAACTCTGTCTGAACACTAATTTTTACGCCGTTTGTAAGAGATGAAACCATTTTATAATTAGGTAAAATACTTTTAATAGTTTATTTATCGAAATTTACATGATAAGAAGTATAATGTCAATTTCTTTTTTAAAATTCTTAAAATTGACATTAGAAACTTAGGGTATTTTACTTTTTTTAGGTGACATAATGCAAAAATAAACAAAGTAAATTTAGTAAACATTTATTCTTAAAATATAAATATAAAAAGATATTATATTTTTATTTGAATATTTTTCCTTAAAATATTCAAATTAAATCTCTTTTCATTGAACTTTGCCTTGAAATAAAACCCAACATTTTCCAAAAGAACTTAAATAATGAATGTAACTGAATTAGAAAAATTATTTCCGTCAGAAGATCAAATACCAGCGGAATATAATTTAACACAACCCATTGAACAACGTGAATATTTGGTCAACGGTGAGATGAGAACGTGGGCAGGTAAAACGCAAGACGTTTGGTCACCTGTATATGTGAGAACGGAGAACGGTTTAGAGCATAAACGTATTGGTTCATACCCGATTACGGATCCTGCTGATGCCATGGAAGTGCTGGATGCAGCAGTTAAGGCCTTCAATAATGGACGTGGTGAATGGCCATCAATGTCGGTCTCTCAACGAATTGAAGCCGTTGAAAAATTTACCCAAAAAATGATTGCCAAACGGGACGAAGTTGTGAAACTTTTGATGTGGGAAATTGGTAAATCATTGGGCGATTCTCAAAAAGAATTTGATCGTACTGTTCAATATATTTATGACACTATCGGTGCTTTGAAAGACATCGACAGAACTTCTTCAAGATTTATGATTGAAGAAGGTATTATTGGGCAAGTCCGCCGTTCACCTTTAGGCGTTGTATTGTGTATGGGACCTTTTAATTACCCGTTGAATGAAACATTTACAACCTTAATTCCCGCTTTGATTATGGGAAATGTGGTATGTTTCAAACCTCCGAAACATGGTACATTACTCCATTATCCCTTGTTGGAAGCATTTCGCACATCATTTCCAGCGGGTGTAATCAATACAGTTTATGGTCGAGGTAACTCAGTAGTTCCTCAAATGATGGAATCAGGTAAAATTGATGTTTTGACGTTGATTGGTTCATCAAAAGTGGCTGACCAATTAAAAAAACTTCATCCAAAAGTAAATCGTTTACGGGCTATTTTAGGACTTGATGCCAAGAATGCAGCCATAGTAACAGAAAGTGCTGATTTAGAATTGACTGTTAAAGAGTGTATGTTGGGGTCATTGTCTTTCAACGGACAGAGATGTACGGCTTTGAAAATGATGTGGGTTCACGAATCTTTGGTAGGTGCGTTCAATGCTCGAATGGCAGAAGAAATTGGAAAATTGAAAGTAGGATTGATGTGGGAAAAAGGGGTAAATATCACGCCACTTCCAGAGCCTAATAAACCAACCTATTTGAAAGAATTAATTGATGATGCCAAGGTACATGGAGCAAGTGTAATCAATGAAAATGGAGGCAATTCTTTTAAGTCGTTCGTATATCCCGCTTTAATTTATCCTGTTAATAAGGATATGAAAATTTGGAATGAAGAGCAATTTGGACCCGTAGTTCCTGTGGTTTCGTTTTCGGATATTCAAGAACCAATTGATTATTTAATTCAATCATCGCATGGACAACAAGTTTCAATTTTCAGCACCGACATCACACAAATTACTGAATTAATGGACGTTGCGGTGAATCAGGTGTCAAGAGTAAATCTGAATTCTCAGTGTCAGCGTGGACCAGATACATTTCCATTCACGGGTCGCAAAGATTCAGCAGAAGGAACGCTTTCAGTTACAGCAGCCTTACGTTCGTTCTCAATCAGAACGGTTGTTGCTACTAAAGAAACGGCGGTAAATAAATCAATAATAAATCAAATCGTTGAAAATCACGAGTCTAACTTCCTTTCAACGAAGTTTATATTTTAGAATATTGCAATAAATAATGTACTAAAATGGGAAAGACCGCTTAAAATTTTAAGCGGTCTTTCCCATTTTAAAGATATATTACGACCTAAAATAAATTAATTTCTTAGTTATTTGGAAGGACAATTGTAACAGAAGTTCCAGTATTTACTTCAGAATGCAAGTTGAGTTGTCCCTGCAAAAAATTGACCCTTGAATGAATATTACTCCATCCATTACCTTCCATTTTAGTCGTTTGTTCATCAAATCCAATTCCATCATCTTCAACTGTAATAGTGAAATTTTCGCTTGAAAAAATAATTTGAATCAATATTTCATTGGCATTGGCGTGTTTTAATGAATTGGTAGCAAGTTCTTGAATAATTCTATAAATCATTAAATTTTTGTTAATTCCTAAATCAATTGGTTGCCCAAAATGTTGAAAAATAATGCTTGGTTTCACAATGCTATATCTCGAAACAAAATCTTGTAATGCCCCAATTAATCCAAAATTTTCTAAAGCATGAGGTTGTAAATTTCCTGAAATTGTTCTTACTTCCGAACAGGTATCATCAATAAGTTGGGTAATTTTTTCATTAGAAGTACCTTTTCCCATCAAAAATTTAATTCTCGAAAGCATCGTTCCAACACCATCATGAAGTTCTCTTGAAATTCTTTGGCGTTCCAATTCCTGACCATTAATCAAGGCATTAAGTGTTCCGATGTGCATATTTTTATCTACCTCTATCCCCTTCATTTTACTTATTCTTCTTCTATTTAGAAAGGCAATGAAAAGTAAGGTTAATGAAATGGAAGTGAGAATTAATAATCCTAAATACATTTGTTGTCTAAATCTAACCTTCTCTAATTCAATGTCTGTTAATCGTTTTTGAAGGGCAATTCTTGAAACTACCAAACGTTGTTTTTCCATAAGATTATACTCGCTAAAGGAACGGAAATCTGATTCTATTTTTGAGAAATAGATAAATTCAACTGTTTGTTTCGCTTTAATCGCATATTCATTTGCTTTTGAATAATTCTTTTTCAAGAAGTAATAATTTTGCAAATTATCGTAAACTTCTTTTTTTAGTTGATAAAGATTAACATTTGCCTCGACAATATTCTCGCTCACCCGCAATGCTTTAAACCGAGCATCCTGATTGCCAAGATTTTCATAATATTTTGATTTAAAATAAAGGGATACTGCTTCTAACCAATCAATTTTTAAGCGTTTTGCAATCTCATAACTGGCATCAATATGAATTAATGCTTGTTTATAATTTTTCAGCCTCCCGTAATAATCTGAATAAGCCGAATGTAAACTTCCTGCATACATTTCAGATTTTATAATTTCATTTAACATTTCAGATCTTCGCAAAATTGGAAGTGCGGCTTCAAAATTATTTTCGTGAATATAGATATTCGCTAAATTTATTGAATGACCAATTTCGGTTTCGGGTTCATTGTGTTCTCGAAAATAGGTTACCGCCCCACCGATATACTCTTGAGCAAAATTTTTCATAAAAGCTCTATCCATCAAATGCGACCCAATCGCACCTCGCAAATTATAATAATGGTGATAGTCTTTTATTGAAAGGAAACATTCCATACTTTTTCGTAAATTAGTTATGGGAGAACTGTTGTTTGCACCAGCTTTTTCTTCATTTTTTGCATAAGCCCAATATGTATATCCCAAACCGAGTGTGTCATGCAAAGTTTGATATTTATGAAGCATACTATCCAATTGTCTTTTTGAGTATTCATTATCAATATTGGGATATTTATTTTGTGCTAATACATGCTGGAATTGCATTAAGTTTATAAAAAATAATACTAATATTGTGTCCTTAAATTTAATTTTCATAAATCTGATTTATAAATAGCATACCATGATTAAAATATTATTAGTAGATGACCACAAAATTTTCACTGAAGGTGTTGCAGCGTTACTTTTGCATGAGCCTGATGTTGAAGTAGTTGGAGAATGTCAAAAAGCTGAGCAAGTTAAGGATTTTTTAAAAAGAATATCCATTGATGTTATTTTATTAGACATTAATCTTGGAGGAGAAAGCGGCTTAGATATTTGTAAATTTGTTGTTGAAAATAATCCTTCAATAAAAATATTAGCCATGTCAATGTATAATGATGAAAGTTTTATAACTCGAATGATGAAAAATGGAGCCTCTGGATACATACTAAAAAATACGAGTGCAGATGAACTATTAAAGGCTATCAAAACTGTATATCAAGGAAATCTATACCAAAGTGCGGAGGTGCTTGAAGTTATTTTGAGAGGATTATCCCGACAAAAACAACAAGAAAAGAGTCTTTACCAAATTCGTTTTACTCGTCGTGAAAAAGAAGTTTTAGCTTTAATTGCAAGGGGTAAAACAACGAGAGAAATTGCCAGTCATTTATTCATAAGTGAGAAAACAATTGAAACACATCGAAGTAATTTATTTTCTAAATTTGA
>JACMRQ010000474.1 GCA_014376355.1 Arcicella sp.
AAATACTCACGGTAGCGTTGAAACTGTGCGGTCGGTCATAATTGGTTGCATACCAATTTCCACTATTGATTTGCTCATCAAATCTGCCACTTTGTTTTATTTGATTCAACGCTCTTGAATACGTATAATTTACCCAACCTGTTATTTCTCCCTTTTTTTTGCTCACCATCAATTCCACGCCATACGCCTTGCCTTTTCCTTGCAAAGTTTGGGTTTCGACATAAGGCTGAAACAAGAAATCGGCCCCTGGTTTGAAATCTAAGACGTTTTCGGTACTTCGATAATAGCCTTCTAACGAAAATTCATAGATGTTATTTCTCGAATTTTTGAAGATTCCGCCCGAATATAATTCGCTAATTTGTGGTTTTATGTAAGAATTACTCGTTGCCCAACGGGAAGTTGGCAAGGGCGTAGTGGTATTGGAAACCACTTGCAAATATTGACGCATCAAACTGTATCCTAACTTAATGGAACTCAGCTCAGAAAGGGAATATTTTAAGGCAATTCTTGGTTCAAAACCTCCGTAAGAAGCCGAAGTTTCATTTGATTTATAAACCGTTGAATCAATTACGCTTAAATCAGATTTGGATAATAAAGGATTGTAATTTCTAACGATTCCTCCCAAAGCATTATAGAATGAATATCGTAATCCGACAGAAAGACTCAATTTTTTATTTACAGTGAACTCATCTTCTAAATAAATCCCTGATTCAGTGCTTCTCTCTTCGGGAACCGACCGATAATTTACACTTTTTGAATTCCCAGGGTTCAAGATTCCTGGATTAATTCTGTATAAGATCGTACTAATTCCACCCTCTAATCTGTGTTTTTCATTAAGGTTATAATTCAGACTTGATTTCAACTGATTATACACAATTCCAGACTCCAACGAAACCTTATTATCAGAGTTCAATTCTGGGAGTAAAGTTTTGGGTTGATAGTTGGTGTAAACAGCGGTTGTCTGTAAATTCAATTTTGAATTAAAGGCATGAAACCACTTCAAAGCGGCATTCGCCGTTTGATAATCATACTGTGTAGAAGTTGCATTAACATTACCAATTGTTCCTAACAAATCAGTTTGGAAGAAATCTTTACTTAAATATCCCGAAAAAGTAAAGGTATTTTTCGCATTCATTTTGTAGAATAACTTAGTCGCTAAATCATAAAAATTAGCCTTAATATTCTGTAATTTCGGAGGACCTAATTTAAAGAAGAAATCATTATATGAGGCTCTTCCAGAAATCATAATTGCCAATTTTTCTTTAATAATGGGCTGTTCAATGGTTAAACGATTAGAAACTAAACTAATTCCTCCCGTCATTTTAAATTTATCCAAAGATGGATTAACCATATTTATATCAATCACCGAAGAAGCACGACCTCCAAATTTTGCAGGAATTCCGCCTTTATACAATTCCAAACCAGAAACGGCATCAGGAGGAAAAATGGAGAATAATCCGAAAAGGTGGGTAGGATTAAAAATGGGCGTATCGTCTAATAAAATAAGATTTTGGTCGGTTGTTCCTCCTCTAATATTAACTCCGTTAGCGGCTTCACCTACGGATGTAACACCAGGAAGCATCTGTAAACCTCTTAAAATATCTGTCTCGCCCATCATGGCAGGGATTTTTTTAATGGCTTTAATACTCAGCGAAGAAACACCCAAAAGTGGTCGGGCAACATTGCCATTAATATTCTGACTGTTAACGGTAACTTCGTCCAATTCTCTGGCTACATTTATCAAACTCACTGTCAAATTTACTTCAGTATTGTTTATCATTAATTTCTGCCGAAAAGTTCTGTAACCAAAATGACTGATTGTTAAACCATATTCGCCTGGCGGTAAGAAAAAAGAATGTACACCTTCTTTATTAGTAGAAAGATTGGCTCTTCGTGCATCAATTTTAATCACTACGTCTTTTAATGGTGTATTATCACTCGAATCTTTAACGGTTATGATAACAGCATTCGATTGTTGTGAAAAGCCACTCAATCGGATTAAAAAGAATAATAGAAATGGAATGAGTATTTTTATTTTCATGAATTCTGAATAGTTGACTTAATTTTTGGATTAAGGAAGTCTTCGTTTAAAGTGAAGTCTCCTTCAAGTAACTTCGTGATTATTTATTCTACTGCCAATCAGCAGGTTTAAAAGGCGTGCGAGTGGCACTTTTCACACATTTAATCATGGGTGGGCGAGAGGTATCTCTTGGGTCTGCGGGTTCTTCAACTGGTGGGTGGCTCAAGATGTAATCAAACTCGCCATTTGACTCTTTTCTATCAACCCAATACCGTTTTTTTTGAATAGAAACCACACCAAAATATCCTACTACTTTATCGGATGAATTCGTCACATTATTAATATTTCCAACAATGGCAGCGGCAGGCGTATCAGCAAGTCCACCCGTTGATTGCGACTGTAATTCAAGGTTTCTATAAAAAGTATAATTTTGCGGTGAAATGCTCATTTGTTGGATTTCAACCAAGCATCCGTATAGATAATGATAAGGAATTTTTGCAATTAAACGTCCCGTTACCAAATCCCCGTCAGATACTACATCTGACATTATATTGATTGGTTTTCCCTTGATAATGGCATAACATTCTCCCGCACATTGATAGTCATAATAGGGCGTTCGGTTGAATGAGGCAAGCTTTATGGTGCAACCAAGCGTGTTTAAATCATAAGCGGAATTATAGCAAGTAGTGCAATGCACAATTCTTTCGTAGTGTGTATATCGCCATAAATAATAATCTTTTTGCTTAGGGGTATCCTTAAAATCCAAGAAAATATCATTGGAAGCAAGGAATTTTTTACCGTCATCCGACAATCTACTTTGAGCATTAAATTTATCATAAACCTTCAAAATTGGCGGGGTTGTGTATATTTGCTCGGGAGCAGATTCGTATTGCTCACCGTTGGGCAAAGCAAAATGGAGAGAATATTTTTCGGAGGGATTAATTCTAAAATCCGTAGGAGGAAGAAATCCTCCTAATTTTTGTTCAACAAGAGTAATCTCTTTTCCAGTACCTAACGCCATAATTGAGGCTTTTACGGAGGCAATTGGGGAAATAAACGTACTCCGCTCAACGTATCTTGAATACTGAATTTTGATGGTATCAGGATTCTGATAATCGTCTGTTAAAAAACCTTCGACCACTAAAACATTATTTTTCTGATTAAAATCAATGTCGTAAGTGTCAATGCAACCGAGTAAAATAGTGAGAGAGAAAATAAAAAAATAGATTTTTAAATGCTTGATTTTCATGTATTTAATTTAAATAATTGGCTTTAAAAGAAATGAAAGAACAAGTTAGAGAAATAAAGTCAAAACTATGTTCTTATTTATCCTACATTTGTTTTTTAAGAAAAATAGCAAACTTTAAGAAAAATTTTAATAATTACAAATGGCTTTAATCTCCAAAAAAAAAATCCCCTTTAAAATAAATCTTCAACTCCGTAAATATCTCAAAAAATACGGTCGGGAAACAATTATGCCTATTCAATATACTGATTTGCTGAGATTCGAGAGTTCTATAAGTTTATATGATAAAACTGGAAATGATACGCTTTGGATTACGGTTTTCTTTCCTTACAGTGAAATTGAGCATATTTATGATGGATTAAAAAAGATATACGCTGACCTAAAAACCGATGGAAATCAGGTAGTTATCAAACATCTTACCATCGACCGTGTGGATTTGTGTACCTACGGAAATACGCAACCTTTTCGGATTAGAATCGTAAATCGGGTGAATGATAATTTTGATTATTTTTATCTCAAACGTGCTGATTGTTCACGGGTATATGGCATGGAATTGGAACATTTATTATCGCCAAACCGCATCAGTTATTTGACCTTTGAAAATACTTTAGTAGAAGAACATATTGCGGGAATTCCAGGTGACCAATTTTTTAAATCATACCTTGATAATCCAAAAATAAACCAAATTCGTTTGGCAAAAGAATTTATTAAATTTAATGAACGATGTTTGGTTATCCTTTTAGGTGATATGCACTCGTCTAATTTTGTGGTGGATATTACCCCAGATTTTGAGGAGGATTATTACCGAATCCGAGCCATAGATTTTGACCAACAGTCTTACGAAGGTAAGAGAACCGTTTATATGCCCCAATATTTTAAACAAAATAACCCATTGATTGAAATGGGCATGAAATACATGACTTCTGAATCCGTTGAACAATATCGCACCGAAGAACGCTCATTAATTTCAGGACGATTAAAGGTTGAAAATCAACGAATTTATGAATTAATGTCCGTCATGGCAAAGGATGATATTTCTTCCGAAGAAAATACTAATCAGCTTAAAACAGAATTAGCACATTATTACAAATCGGATAAATTTTTAGCCTGTAAAACCATGGGCGAGATTGTTTGGACAAGTTTAGAGCGAGTTACAGTGCATTGAATTTTTATTTGTAATAAAAAAAGACAATAGGAAACGTTCTTTTTGCGTACTCTGAATAGAGAATTAAAAACACAAACCTTAATTAAAATGACTCGTTACGAATTTTTAAAATCATTAGGTTTCACGGGTGCTGCTTTGATGGCAGCTTTAACATCTTGTGTAAAAGAAGAAGATACTTACGTGCCAGTTACCAGAATTGATGCCAATACAATTACGCCCGTTGCTCCAGTTGTGCCTGCAACACCCACGACAAATATAAACTCAATAACAAACCCAATTCTAAAAATTGATTTGGCAACTTCAGCTTTGAAAACAGTTGGAGCCTATATAATTCAAAGTAATATTGTAGTAGCTCAAGTAAGTGTAGGAGCTTATGCCGCTGTGACGAATTTGTGCAGTCATGAGCCTAAACGACAAGTAATTTTTAGTCAAGGAGAATTTTACTGCACTGCTCACGGTGCCAGATTTGACCTTAAAGGAACGGGTTTAAATTCAACTGGAAGAAG
>JACMRQ010000475.1 GCA_014376355.1 Arcicella sp.
CAACCATTGAGATTTTTGAGAAATTAACGTGTCTGTTACATCCGTATATGCCATTTATTACCGAAGAAATTTGGCAGGCTTTAGCACAACGCAACGAAGGAGAAAGTATTTGCAGAACTGAATTTCCAAAAGGTGGAGAAATAAATACGGAACTTTTAGCAAGTTTTGACGTAATGTTTGAGGTGGTATCAAAAATTAGAGAAATACGCAATGTCAAGCAACTTTCTCCAAAAATTGTTCTGCCATTAGCCATTAAGACGAACAATAAAGCACGTTACGAAAACATCGAATCAATTATTGAAAAATTGGCTAATACAGAGACAATCAGTTATGTTTCAGACAAAGTGGACGGAGCAATTTCGTTCGTCGTAAAAGCCGATGAATTCTTTATCAGTCTCGAAGGAGAAATAAACGTTGAGGAAGAATTGGAAACGGCTCAAAAGGATTTGGAATACAATTTAGGTTTCAAAAAAGCAACCGAAGCCAAGTTAGCCAACGAGCGTTTTGTGGCAAATGCTAAACCAGAATTAGTGGAAAGAGAACGTCAAAAATTGGCCGATGCCGAGTCAAAAATTAAGGCTTTGGAGGAGAGGATAACGAGTTTGAAAGGATAACAAGAAATCCCCTAAAATTAATTTTTTAGGGGATTTCTTGTTTTGATGTATTTTACGAATCATTTGGAAAGTGCTTTAAATACATCATCACGGGCAACTAAAGGCGTTTTCATTCCTTCATCAATTTTCAAAGCCAATTGATGGTCTTCCCATTGCGGCAAAGATAATTTTTGAGTACGAATCCCCAGTTTTTGAGCCAAGGCTAACAAAAATTTTAAATCTTGACCCGATTCTGATTCTAAAAGTATAGCGTTCATGGTATTTTATTTTATGTAATTATATAAAAATTCTTGCGATTTTGAAGAATCCTAAAACACTCCTAAAACCGCTTCAAAGCCATCTCCGAAACCGTCTGACCAATTGATAATGAGGACGTTGCCGCTGGTGATGGAGCATTCAGAATATTTATTACCTTTTCATCTTCAATAATGGCAAAATCATCTAAAAGTCCTCCTACACGGTCGCAGGCTTGAGCTCTTACACCCGCACCACCTTCAATGAGGTCAGATTCTTGAATATCTGGAATTAATTCTTGCAGAGCTTTAGTGAAAGCTGATTTTGAGAAACTTCTGTACATTTCGCCCAATCCCATTTCCCAATATTTTATCGCCACTTTCTGAAATCCACCCCATGTAAGCGTTTCCCATAATTCTTTGGCGTTAATGTCCATTTTTTTATAACCTTCTTTTCTAAATGCCAAAACCGCATTTGGTCCAGCTTCAACACCACCTTTCATCATGCGAGTAAAATGCACACCTAAAAATGGGAAATTAGGATCTGGAACGGGATAGATAAGGTTTTTGACTAAATAATGCTTTTCGGGACGAATCTTGAAATATTCTCCTCTAAATGGAACAATCCGTACATCAATCGGCGTATCTTGCGACATTTGAGCTACTTTATCCGAATATAATCCCGCACAATTAATTACCAATTTTGTCTCGTAAGTATTACGTTCCGTTTTCACAATCGACAACGAATGTCCTTTGGTAATACCTGTAACTTTTTCATTAAATTGTAGGTCAACTCCCAAATTACGTAGCTTTTCTGCCATTTTCTGACTCACTACTTTATAGTCCACAATACCCGTTTGTGGTACCCACAATCCTTCTAAACAAGAGACGTAAGGCTCGTATTCTTTTACTTCCGAAGCGGAAATTTTTCGGACTCCTTCCAAGCCATTTTGTTGTCCACGCACATAAAGATTATCCAATTGTGATAACTGGTTAGACTTTGTTGCCACCACAACTTTCCCCGTAATTTCGTATAGAACATTTTCTTGTTCACAAAATTCAATTAGTTGATGATACCCTTTTATACAATTAATCGCTTTTAATGAACCAGGTTTATAATACAATCCAGAGTGAATAACCCCAGAGTTATTTCCTGTTTGGTGCATTGCCACTTCACGTTCTTTTTCGAGTACTAAAATCTTCATGTCAGGGCGTTGTTCCTTGATTCTTAAGGCAGTAGCCAATCCCACAATTCCTCCCCCGACGACGACAATATCATGTTGCATAATTCTATTTATAATTAAATTCCATTACAAAGATAATCAAAAGCCCTGCAAGATGTCTGAAATCTTGCAGGGCTTTTAATGGTAATTTATGGAAGCATTTTTTGTCAGATTGGTGTAAATGAAAATAATACGACATATTCAGTACTTGTAACGGACAAACCCAGACTTTTCATTTTCGTTTCCCAACCAGCATCATCTTTAAAATCTATTTTTTTAAAAGTCACTGAGAATTCTAATTTACTTTTACTAATTGTTAAAACATCAAACATAACCCCATTGCCATTCGAATCGGCAATAGTTAATTGCTTTTCATCCGAAGAAAGTTTCCATTTGCCTCTACTTATACCTCCTTTTGACTCGGTTTCATGAGAACCATCAGATTTATAAGTAATTTTTGTTGTACCAAAATCAGAGGAAAGGCCAATAGAATTAGGTCTCGAAAACTGTACAACAGTCTTTCCGCCACCTCTGATTATAACCTCATTGTATTGCCACGAATGAGATGATAAAAGTATAGTATTCGTAGGAGGAACCTCTACGATAACATCGTTAGTTTTTGGCGTAATTCTTTCATCACAACTTTGCAAAAAAGTAGTAACAATTATGAGAGTAAATAGCAGGAAATATTTCATCTGTTAAGTTTCTTAAATTCGTTAAGATATTTATTTTGTAAGAAAAAATTTCAGTAACTTGTTTTTATAATTGCCCATTCTTAAACTATTATATTTACGTTCTAACGAAAAGCACATCGCTAATTATATGTTTTAGTTAGTATTTAAAACGTAATTATCAAAAATCAATCCCAAATTATGAAAAATATATTTTTGTGTTGTTTTTTTATTTTTCTTTTCGAAAATAAGCAAGTTATTGCCCAAAATAAATCCCAAGAACCCATCAAAAAATATAAACTTCAAATCAAGGCGTATGATTATGAAAGTAAAGACATTGTGGAAGGAACATACATTAAATTATTTAACCTTACAAAAAAAGGATTAGTGGATTCTGCGATTGTACTTGATGGATTCGCAACATTCACGCTCAATAAAGGTAACAATTATGATATCATTGCGCAACGAGCCCAATATATGACTCGTAGAGCAAATTTCAATGCTGCTTGTTATCTACAAGACCCCAAAAAAGTTTTTTGTGTTTCAGGAATTAATATTAAAAACGTAACAAAACAAGCAGATGGCTCTGATTTTATTGAAGGTGGAATTGCGTTGACAAAAATTAAGCTCAATGATTCTTTTAAATTTGGGAATATCCGTTACGATGTTAATAATTGGGAAATCCGTCCCGAAGCTGCTAAAGAACTGGATAACTTGGTTCAAATTCTGAAGGATAATCCTGAAATTGTGGTAGAATTAGGTTCACACACAGATTCTCGTGCGAGTGAACAATACAACTTAATTCTTTCACAAAAACGAGCAGAGTCGGCGATTGAATATATCATCATAAAAGGGAAAATTTCACGAAATAGAATTACAGCAAAAGGATATGGAGAAACGGAATTATTGAATAAATGTGGTAATGATATAATTTGTTCCGAGGTTGAACACGCCACGAATCGTAGAACTGAAATTAGAATTTTAGGTTTTTTACCAGAGGGCATTCCAATGGACTTGAAGGGTGGAAGTGCGGTTTCTGGATATAAGAAATGAATAAAAAAGTGCAAATGTTAGTTAACATTTGCACTCAACAGATTTGACGGTATCTGTATAAAAATAGTAAACAGTTAGCTTATTCTTGATTACTTAGAAAACATAGTGGTTAAATATACCACAAATGTCAAGAGATTTTTTATTAAATGCAATGATATTTACTAATAAATAAGTATAAATACTCAAACTCTATTGTTTTCTGATCCTGCCTAAGGTTTTGGGGGGAATTCCGAGATAATTGGCAACGATGTATTGAAGAATTCTTTGAATTAATTCAGAACGATTTTTTGTAAGTTCTTCGTAACTTTCTTGAGCATTGAGAGCAATTAATGAATATATACATCCTTGCCTGTTCGTTATAAGAATATTTTGCTAAATATCTGACATAGTTATCCCATTTAGGAGGAATATCATACATTTTTTGCAGGTTTTGATATGAAAGCATTAATAATTCAGGATTTTCCAAGGTCTCAACATATTCAATACAAGGCGTTTGCGTTGTAAAACTTGGAATTGAACTGATAAAATATTTTCACACCCTAAAAAACGGGTACTTTCTTTTCCCTCAATAAAATAGTAGATTCTAAAAACTCCCTTTACAACGAAACCAGTTTCAGTTACTATTTCGCCAAGTGAAAATAAAAATGCCACTTTCATATTTTTTTAGATTGAAAAAAATGCTAAACTTCGTCTAATTTCTTATCTGAAAAATTAATAAAAAGTCTAAAGAAATCTCGTAATTGTGAAATCATAATGGGCGACCATTTAGCCTCTGTTAGTTACGAATAGATAGATTATGATGATTATAAATGCTGATATTTGTCAAGATTTGTACTACAAGATATCAGTTAAACCTATCTTAAAAGGGAAAATATCAAAATGCAAAAAATATAACTCAAAGTTCATTTATTGTTGGAATTACCTTAAAATAAACTTTGGATAAAAAATCTGTAACTTTGCACAAAAATCAGCAACTTTTTACGTTCATAACGTACAACACTATTTTTATATTTTTGCATGAAAAAATACTTTTATCAATATATAATTTTCTTAGCTTTTTATTCACTACACTTTCAAGTTCATGCCGAGAACTTGATTGGTGGAACAATTGATTTTACACACAAAGGTGGAAACTCTTTCAATATAAAAGCCACTATTTATGTCGATAAAGGAGCAAAAAATACTTCTCCTAACTTATATCAAGGTTTCATTAAAGTCAGTATTTATGCCATAGGAGCAACCGCATCGAATGATGTATTGATGGAGACCTTTCAATTAAATCAGCTTTCAAAAGAAGATAATTTTCCTTACGAAAATCAAGATTGTGTTTCAGCTATTTCTCTTTCTACCACAAAAATTGTTTATACCAGTGACATCATCCTCAATAAATCTAAATATAATAATTCGAGAGGATATTATCTGGTGTGGCAAGATGGAAATCGAAATACAACTACTAATGCCAACTCTCCATTCGTTGGTATGACGCTCTATCTGACATTTCCAGCCTTAAATACGCAAGACAATTCATCTCCCGTTTTCAATCTCAAAAAAGGTTTAGTTGCTTGTTTAAATCAACCATTTAGCATGGATTTAGGAGCGACGGATACCGATACTAACAATACACTGACCTATGCACTCGTAGATGGATACTCTGCGGGTGGATATTCGACTGTTGCTGGTAAGCAATTAGCACCATATCCTCGAAATTCCTTTTTAGGTTCTTATTTTCCAGTTCCTTGGCTCGCAGGCTTTTCGGCTACAAATCCTATTACAGGAACGGGTATAAGTCTTAATTCCAATACTGGAATTTTTACTGGAACACCCACAAAAGTTGGAAAATATTTAGTTGTAGTGGAGTGTAAAGAATTTAGAGGGGGCATTCAAATTGGTTCCAATCGTCAAGATTTTCAGCTTGTAGTGGAAGATTGTAAAAATCCAAAACCCAAAATTTATTTGGCAGGTAATACACCATCTATTCATGAAATTTCAGCCGTTATTTGTGAAGGTTCTTTTAGGATTTTAGAAACCCCGAACAATGCAAATTTTACTTATGTTTGGAAAAAAGATGGCATTACAGTACTTGGAGCTAATAAAAATCAATTAAAAGTATTTTATAAGGATGCTGGAAAATATACCGTAACTGTCACTCGAACGGGTGCTTGTGCAGGTACAGAAACTTCAATAGAAACAGAATTAAGACCGCAAGCTGGTGAAAACGTGAGGCTAACTGTTACTGATAGCACGGTTTGTAGTGATGCAGTCCCCGTTATTTTAGTTATTGAGCAAAACTCAACGGGAACGGCTCGCAATAATTTTAGGAAAGAATGGTACTTAAATGATGTACTTATTTCAGGAATTTTTTCACAATTTTATCCCGTTTCCGTCTCTGGGAAATACAAAGTAGTTGTATCAGATTTTAGTGCAGGAGGTAGTAAATGTACTTATGAAGCCTCCAAAGAAATAATTGTAACCCCTGTTCCCAATCCTACGATTACGAACATTACTGGTAAAGTATCAGTTTGTCAGGGGGAAACAGTCAAACTAAAAGTTGCACTCGTTGAAATGGGCGTTAGATATCGTTGGATAAAAAATAATGTGGACATTGCTACAACGCCTAATTTAGACGTCAATTCATCGGGAACGTATGGACTCAGGTCAGAAAGTACAGTAAATGAACAGTGTGTT
This sequence comes from Arcicella sp., assembly GCA_014376355.1. Classification (GTDB taxonomy): domain Bacteria; phylum Bacteroidota; class Bacteroidia; order Cytophagales; family Spirosomataceae; genus Arcicella. Next base: position 6,480 of record JACMRQ010000475.1, read on the forward strand.
AGTTACGCCCCCACCACTGTAACAATTGCGGTAAATCCTTATCCAACGGTTACATTTGATGACATAAAACCCATTTGCACTTCAAAATCAGCAAAAATTGATTTACGAAATTATGTAAATCCCTATGATGCTACATTGGGCGTATTTACGGGTACGGGTGTAAAGGGTTATGAATTTGATCCAACGATTTCGGGTTACGGTTCGTTTCCAATAAAATATGCTTACACAACTATAGCAGGTTGCGGAAAAGATGCTTCCAAAACTGCGATTATTGATTTAACCCCTTCCGTAAAATTAGGGAATGATTTAACAATTTTTAGAGGAGATACTATCAGAATAAAAAGTGTAGGAAGTACTGGTAGTAAATATATCTATGAATGGACACCTGCTACAAGTTTAAACTCTCCAAACGCTACGCAACCCATTGCAAATCCAGATGTTACCACTGAATATATTGTAAAGGTTTCTTCTTTATTAAGTAAATGTTTTGCAACGGATAAAATTATGATAACCGTTCGTTCGACCTTGAAAATTCCATCGGCATTTACACCCAATAGTGATACCATCAACGACACTTGGACTATTCTGGATAATAATCGAGAATTTAATGATTATCCAGACATTGAAGTGAAAATTTTTAACCGTTGGGGGGGCGAAATATTTTACTCAATTGGTTCAGGTTCCTATCAGTCGAAGCCTTTTGATGGTATTCAAGACGGACAAAGATTACCCGCAGGAACGTATTTTTACGTTATAAAACCAAGTCCCGATGTGCCAAATTTAACGGGATATGTAACGATTGTGAGATAAATTAGGTTAGCATTAGACAAATGTCAGAATTTATGTTTTCTGCATTTGTTAACTATTAATTGATAAAAACATGAAAGGTTTATTAGATCAAGAATTCAATGAAGGTGGCGTAGTAATCACTAAAGTAGATGATCTCATTAATTGGGCGAGACTGAGTTCACTGTGGCCTATGGGTTTTGGGTTGGCTTGTTGTGCAATTGAAATGATGCAAACAATGGCTTCTGGATATGATTTAGACCGTTTTGGGGTTTTTCCGAGACCTTCACCTCGGCAGTCAGATGTAATGATTGTGGCAGGAACTGTAACTTTCAAAATGGCAGACCGTATTAGAAGATTGTACGAACAAATGCCTGAACCACGCTACGTAATTTCAATGGGAAGTTGCTCAAATTGCGGCGGTCCTTATTGGGAACACGGCTACCATGTGGTGAAGGGAGTTGATAGAATCATTCCCGTGGATGTGTATGTACCAGGTTGTCCACCACGCCCAGAAGCGTTAATTGGCGGTTTTTTGAAATTACAAGAAAAAATCAGAAATGAAAGTTTAGTTGCTCCAACAGCACTTTTGGAGATGGAGATGGAAGAAGAGAGAAATCAAAAGCCTGAGTTTGCCATAAGTTAATTATTAGTTATTGGACATTTTCCAAGCATTTTATAGCTATTTTACCAATAATCGACAACTAATAAACTACCCAATGCCACAAAAATTCATAAATATCCTAACACAGTCCCTCGGCGAAGACGTAATTATTCAATCCGACAAACAATGCTTAACTGTACCAACACAACGTATTGCGGAAATTTGTATGCTTTTACATACGCATGAAGAATGTTATTTTGATATGCTTTCGTGTTTGACGGGTTTGGATAATGGCGTAGAAAAAGCCACAATGGAAGTGATTTATAACCTATATTCTATTCCTTTTGAACATTCGCTGATGTTGAAAATTATTTTTCCGAGAAATGTAGAAAATGAACCTTTACCCGAAGTGCCAAGCGTAAGTCATATTTGGCGAACTGCCGATTGGCACGAACGTGAAGCCTTTGATTTATTAGGAATAAGTTTTAGTAATCATCCTGATTTACGAAGAATTTTACTGCCCGAAGACTGGGTTGGGCATCCTCTTCGTAAGGATTACGAAGCCCAAGAATATTATCATGGAATTCAGGTAAAGTATTAATTCTTTTCGATGTTCGTATTTTCGATGTTGGATTTTCGAACAACGAACATCCAACATCGAAAACCAAATATCAAAATCTTAGTGCTTAAAGTGTCTCACACCTGTCATCACCATTGCCACACCGTTGGCATCGCAATAAGCCACAGAATCTTTATCTTTAATAGAACCTCCAGGTTGTGTAACAGCCGTTATCCCAGCTTTATGAGCAATTTCTACACAGTCAGGAAAAGGAAAAAACGCATCCGAAGCCATTACTGCACCTTGTAAATCGAAGCCAAATTCTCCTGCTTTTTCGATGGCTTGTTTCAATGCATCAACTCGTGAAGTTTGTCCAACACCCGAAGCCAATAATTGCCCTTCTTTCGCTAAAATAATCGTGTTTGATTTAGTATGTTTACAAATTTTCAAGGCGAATTCCAAGGCTCTCATCTCTGAATCTGTGGGAGCTTTTTCAGTAACCGTTTTAAAGTCGGCTACTTTTTCAGTTGATAAATCTTTATCTTGCTCCAAAACACCGTTTAATAATGTTTTGAACATCATTTTTGAAACTTGTATCTCCTTACGTTTCAATAAAATGCGGTTCTTTTTAGATTTTAGCACTACCAAAGCTTCTTCCGTGAAATCTGGGGCGATTAATATCTCGAAAAATAGAGAATTCATTTCTTCTGCCGATGCTTTATCAACCGTTCCGTTGGTTGCCAAAACACCGCCAAAAGCAGAAATAGTATCGCAAGCAAAAGCATTTTTATATGCTTGATGTACAGTCGGAGCAGTTGCCACACCACAAGCATTGGTATGTTTGATGATTACGAAAGAAGTATCTTCAAATTCATCCAATAAAGTAATACAGGCATCAACATCTACTAAATTGTTGTATGACAGTTCTTTACCGTGTAATTTATCAAAAAGAGAATCTAAATTTCCATAAAATGTAGCTGACTGGTGAGGATTTTCACCGTAACGTAATCCATTTTGTGGCAATGATTTAAAATCGTAAATATCTGTTTTATTACCATTGAAATAAGCATGGATAGCAGTGTCGTAATGCGACGACGTACCGAAGGCCAGCATCGCAAAACGCTTACGGTCGGCAAGGTCAGTAAAGCAATTTTTATTTTCTAAAATTGAAAGAACCTCAGCATATTGATTTCGTGAAGAAACGATAAGCACATCATTAAAATTCTTGGCCGCTCCACGAATCAGGGAAATACCGCCAATATCAATTTTTTCGATAATATCATCTTCCGAAGCACCACTCGAAACGGTTTCCTCAAAAGGATATAAATCAACGATAACCAAATCAATTGAAGGAATTTCATATTGAGCTGCGGTTTCTACATCTCCCTGATTATCACGACGATACAATATTCCACCAAATACTTTTGGATGAAGGGTTTTTACTCTTCCACCAAAAATTGAAGGATAGCTTGTAAGGTCTTCAACCGCCGTAACGGGAATTCCTAAGTCTTCGATAAAAGTTTGCGTGCCTCCTGTCGAATATAATTTCACTCCATTTTTATGAAGTAATTCAACAATCGGAGCAAGTCCGTCTTTATAATAAACCGAAATGAGAGCAGACTGTATTTTTTTGGATTCCATTGTGATTGGTTGTATTTAGGAACTTGGTTACCAAACTCCTAATGAAATAAGGTGCAAAATTAATGGTTTTTAGTGAAAAAAATAATAGAAATTGAAACATAAACTTCTAAAAGTACATCTTTGGAATAATAATAGTTTTAATATGTAAGTAATTTAACGCTATAATAAAATATTTGTATTAAAGATTTTATTACGTTATTTTGGATAATATACTCGATAATATATTAGTAAAATAAACCACTTTTCTTAATAAACCACATTTTACATTGACTTATTCACTTATTTTTAACTATATTTGACAAAATTAAGATAAAGTTCCTTTATAAATTAATTACATTAATAAAGGTAAACAAACAAAAGTACATGAATAGCCGCCCTTTTCAAGTCTTTTGTGGTAGTATAAACACCGCAAAGTCTTCTATTACTTTACCTAATTTCAATTATTTTGAAATCTCGGATGATATTGCAATTGCTACTTATGCCTATTATGCTTTGGAAGAGTGTAAATTAGTGCTAAAACCTCCTAAATCCTCCTTCGATAATTGTTTAATAATTGAAAATATTAATATCACTTGCCCCCTTTCTTCTAATATAGGAGAAAAGAAAATCGTAAACTTTGCTTTTATTTTAAAAGGTATTAATTATTTATTGGAGGATAATGAATTTACCATTGAAGAAATACTGGAAAGGAGGTTCAACTCTGAATCAATTACTCAGATTGTATTACCCGAATTGTTAGCATCTCATCTCTTACTTATTGGAAATAAAAACTACTCACGAAAAGGCCAAACAGGTTTATCTTCGAGGGTGGGCATACCAATTGGCCCATGCCATTACGGAGGCTTTAAATTACTTATTCGACTCACAGCCATTCAACCAATTCAAAAAAAGCGATATTCAAAAAATCAGATTATTAGGATATTCTCTAAAAAAAAATCTTCATAAAACGAGTCCATCCTTAGGAGAAATGGCAACAGCTGCGGACATGAGCATGACCAAATTTAAAACAATTTTTAAACAGGTTTTTGAGGTGAGTCCACATCAATATATACTTAATTTAAAACTAAATCAAGCTCAGTATCTCTTGAAACAACATTCTCTATCAATTTCTGAGGTTGCTTATAAAGTTGGTTTTAATCATCCGTCAGCATTAACACGCCTTTTTCAAAATAAGTTAGGAGTTACCCCGAATAAAGTTTTATCAAAAACTATTGAACATCTTTTGTTATGAAACATGTTTGTAAAATCAATTTTATCTCATCTTTTTATTTATACCTCAATGGTGAAAATGTCTGATTTGATAAGTAAAAAGTTATTTTAGCAATGCAAAGGGAGCGATATTTGCTTAATGTTAAGTTAATACCTTCAAAAATTAATCTATGAAACTAAGAATGTTTTCCTAAACTTCATCAATTGAGCAAAGCATCCTTAATATTTATTTCGAATACTTTTACGATTACCACTTCCATTATTACCCCAATCTTATAAATAATTGCCCACTCAAAAACAGACGATATTCTGATGTATCTGTATTTTTTGTGTATAGAAAAATCTACCGAGAATTTAGTCTCTTAGTAAATTTTATCTTTACAATTTTCAGAGTATTCTGTTTGCTTTTGAGTAAAGTAAAATTTAATCCATATTTCTTGTTATATAAAAAATTATTTTCTTGTTATGACTCTGTTAGAGAAATGCTCACGTATACATACATGAGTATGAGTAAAATATTGCCCCATTGACCCTAATAAAATGCTTCATAAATTAATTTTTACTTCAAAAGCATTTAATCATTAAGTAGAAACATACTCCAAATTAAGTGAAGGGAAATTTTTGAGAGTATAAACAAAATTATAATATGTATAAATTCTATTTAGAAACGAAAAATAATCTTTCATCTTTTCTTTATGAAAGATTCATCCATTTTATGGGAATACTTTTCCTTTTGGGGATGTTTCAAACAGAGGTACAAGGTCAAATTGCAAACGCATCGTGTAACCAAAAATCTCCATGGATAAATGGAACCTACACCAATTTGGCAGCATCTGGTTCTACTTCGGGTATTTGTATAGGAAATACCACAGGGGCAGCCAACTTAATTGATGGCAACTTAACTAATTTTGCCAGTTTGAGCCTTACGGGATTGGGATGTGTAGGAACATTTATTGTGCAAGATAACGATGTTGCTGACACATATCCAATAGGAACATTTGCTGGTTTTGAAGTGAGTGCTACGGGGCTTTTGAGTGCCAATATTGCCGCAAAAGTTACTCTTACAACTTATAACAATAATAGCGTAGCAGAAACTTATAACGCCGTTACCTCCTTGATTGGGGTTAATAGCAGCTTGTTAAATGCCAGTGGAAATGCAGTTTTAGGATTCGTCACTACGCTCCCATTTGATGAAATTAGAATCGTCTATCAACCATTAGTGAGTACATTATTTACGGCACAGGTGTATGGAGCTGTAATTGAACAATACTGTGCAGGGATTGCTTTGGCTTGTAATGTTCAAACACAAATTAATAATCCTGCTTATCCAACCAGTATTGATGGAAATAATACGGGAATCTCAGGTTTAGTTTGTGCGAGTTGTTCGGTCATAAATGCGGAGAACGCAATTTCTTCAAGTAACACTGATTATGCCACAATCACCTTAGCAGTGGCAGCGGGAAGTACGGGTTCAACAGCAGTTAAAGACAATCTAACCAGTTATATTTCAGGTACATTTGCAGGCTTTAATATTTCAAATCCAAATTTAATAAATGCGAATGTTTTATCTGGAATCACTCTTAGAACGTACTTAAATGGTGTTTTTAAAGAAAGTTCTACTGCTGGCACGCTCGTATCCCTAAACTCAAATTTACTTAACGGAGCGGGCGAACAATTGGTTGGATTTATCACTACTCAAGCATTTGATGAGGTAAAACTGGAGGTTACAAATCTGATAGGTGTCTTGAATACTACACGAGTTTATAATGCAGTTTTTCAGAAATTCTGTACAGGGCCGCCCTTATCTTGTAGTACTAACACTTATTTAGTAAACCCGACTTATCCAGCCGTAATTGATGGAACTTTAACGGGCATAAATGGAGCAGTTTGTGCGGGATGTTCTGTCAGTAATGCCAATAATGTTGTGGATAATAACATCACAAATTATGCTGATATTGTACTGACAGCGGGCGTAATAAGTAGCGGTTCAATTGCAGTAAAAGATGTATTAACAAGCTATCCCATTGGTACATTCGCAGGTTTTGATATTGAGAATACTGTATTTATTGGATTAGGGTTATTGAATGGAGCCAGTATTTCAACCTACTTAAATGGCATATTCCAAGAATCAAGCGGAGGAAATTTAATTTCATTGACTCTTCTTAGTGCCTCTCGACAAATCGTTGGATTCAAAACGACCAAAGCCTTTGATGAAGTTAGATTTACAGCCTCTAATTTAGTAGGAATTGATGTTGGCACAACCAGGGTGTATGGAGCAGTTTTAAAAGCAATTTCTGCTGCTGGTGTAACGGCTCCCGTGATTCCTGCACCATCAACTATAGTGAAAAATACCTGTACGTCATCATCCGTGAATCTCAATAGTTTAGTAACAAGTAGCACACCCGTTGGGGCAAGTTTAGTTTGGTTTACGAATAATGCACATACGGGAACAGTTTACGCAACGCCAACAACTGCCACAACAGGAACCTATTTTGCTTTTTACTATGATAGCGTTAAGGATTGTTATAGTCCTGCTTCAACCCCAGTAACGGTAACAATAACGGTTTGTGCCAATCCAGATAATTCAACGGCAATTGCTGGAAGCGCTTCAACGATTTTAATCTTAGCGAATGATAAAAATGCCGATGGAACGGCTGTTACGGATTTAACGAAAATCACTATGCCAATTGTAACTATTACACCAGTAAAAGGAACGGCAATAGTCAACTTAAATGGTTCAATTACCTATACACCCAACGTAGGTACAAGCGGAACGGATATTTTTGTTTATTCAATTTGTGATAAAATTAATACTACTATTTGTGATACGGCTTTGGTAAGTATCCTAATTTCTGCCCCTAACAAGGTTTGTCTATTACCAAAGGCATATTTGCAAGGAGCTTTGTTGGGCGTGGATTTACCCAATACCTTAATGAGAGATGATTTGAGAGTAAAAAATTTAATTCCAACTACTTCACCTTATCCAGTAGGATTGACCTCTATCAATACAACAACGAGTACAGTTTTAACGGTAACAAATAATAATGCTATTGTAGATTGGGTTTTTGTTGAATTACGCAGTGGAACAGATTCTACTTTAGTGGTTGATAGCCGTTCGGCATTGATTCAGCGAGATGGAGATATTGTGGATGTGGACGGAATGGGTTCGCTCAAATTTAGTCAGGCAAATGCAGGGCAGTATTATTTGGTGGTAAAACATCGCAACCATCTCAGTGTGATGTCGGTTAAAAATACCATGAGTAATGTATGCAAAGTCATTGATTTTACGCAGGTTTCAACCCCAAATTTTAATAAAGATGCCACCAATATAATTAATCAGCCTCAAATTAATGTACAACAAGGAAAAGCACTTTGGGCAGGTAACGCTTTATCTGACAGCGATATAATTTTTCAAGGAACACAAAATGATGTGAATATTATTTACACCTCGGTAACAAATGATATTGGGAATTTCTTTGTTAGTCCTGCTTATAAATTGAAGGGATATTACACAGAAGATATTGATATGAACGGAGAAACGATTTTTCAAGGAACTGGAAATGATGTTGAATTCATTTATCAAAATATCTTAAAAAATCATCCTGGAAATACATTAAAACTAAATTCATTCAAGATAAAGGAACAGTTACCATAAAGTGGTGTCAGCTATCAAATTCTAAAATTACAATAATTGAGTGTTGCATAAGTAATTCAAATAAATTTTTTCGAAGTCCTTTAAACCTAAAACTTAGAAAATAAGATGAATTACATAATTAAATAATTAAAACTTATAATTTGAAATAATGAAAAAATTCGACTTTTCCTATTTTTTAGGACTATGCTTAATGCTGTTCCTCTCTGCCTCGACAATAATAAAGGCTCAAATTTCCCCCAACACGGTGAAATACCAAATCACCTATAATCCTCTTACTCAAGTATATACTGCATGGGTTGTGCCAGATTATAATGTTCCCAATGCCAATAACTTAGAATTAACTGAATTTGGTGGAACGGCTCAATTTTCTATTGTCGTTCCCAAAGATTTTGTGATAACTAATGTAACAGATATTAAGGGTATTTGGACAAAAACTACGGATTCTGATTTTCGTAAATTAGGTCCTGGACAACCAGGGCAAGTTTGGTCTGGGCTTGATCCTACCTTGAATTATTATCTTATTGGTAAAGCTCCCTCAGAAACTAATTACGGAACATTTACCGCTGGTGTTCCATTGGCTCTATTTAGTTTCACGGGTAATGGCTGTTATGGGGTTGTGAAAGCACTATCAGCTAACAATCCTTTTATTCTTGCGGCAGATGTTGCGTACAATTTGAACACAGGAAGCAGTTTTTATTCAAGATCAGGGCAGCCAAGTGGAGGGAATCAAAAACCTTTAGAACAATTTCTTACCACTACAGGGATTCCAGCCAATTGTTTACCTCCATTAGCTAATCCCGATACTGCTTCCACTGCTGCGGGAATTAGCAAAACAATTATTGTGTTGGCAAATGATAAGGCCAATGACGGAACACTGGCGACTTTAACAAATATAACAACGCCTATTATAACAGCTCTTCCAACCAAGGGAACTGTACTTGTGAATCTTGATGGGTCAATAAAATATACCCCAAATTTAGGGAGTTCTGGAACGGATACTTTTATC
>JACMRQ010000476.1 GCA_014376355.1 Arcicella sp.
CTCCCCTTAACCTTCGCCACTTGTTCTGGTGTGCCTTCTGCAATGATACTTCCACCTTTTTGTCCGCCTTCTGGACCGATGTCAATTACATGGTCGGATACTTTGATTACGTCTAAATTATGCTCAATAATCAAGACGGTATTCCCTTTGTCTGCCAATCGGTTGAGGACTTCTAAGAGTTTTTTAATGTCTTGAAAATGAAGTCCAGTCGTGGGTTCATCCAAGATGTACATCGTTTTTCCCGTGTCTCTTTTTGAGAGTTCTTCGGCTAATTTTACTCGTTGGGCTTCTCCTCCCGAAAGCGTTGTCGCCTGTTGCCCAATGGTGATATATCCTAAACCTACTTCATTGAGTGTCTGCACTTTACGCAATATTTTAGGCTGATTTTCAAAAAAATCTACGGCCTGTTCCACCGTCATATCCAAAACATCAGCAATGGATTTTCCCTTAAAACGAACTTCTTGTGTTTCACGATTGAAACGTTTTCCTTTGCAGGTTTCGCAAGCGACATGAACATCGGGCAGGAATTCCATTTCAATTTTTTTCATGCCCGCACCTTCGCAATCTTCACAGCGTCCGCCCTTCACGTTGAAACTAAAACGACCCGCTTTATAACCCCTAATTTTGGACTCTGGCAATACTGAATACAAAGCTCGAATATCCGTAAACATTCCCGTATAAGTGGCAGGATTTGAACGTGGCGTGCGTCCAATGGGCGACTGATCTACTTCAATAACCTTGTCTAAATGTTCCAAACCCTCCACTGATTTGTGAGGCATGGGTTCACGTTTAGCATTGAAAAAATGACGATTCAGAATCGGATACATCGTGTCATGAATCAGCGAAGATTTCCCCGAACCACTCACGCCCGTTATCGAAATCATTTTTCCCAAAGGCAATTTCAACGTAACATTTTTTAAATTATTCCCCGTTGCTCCTTTGATAATCAATGAGTTACCATTTCCTTTTCTTCGTTGTTTGGGAATTTCAATACTAATTTTTCCACTCAAAAAATTAGCGGTTGGCGAATTGTTCTTCAAAAACTCTGTGGGCGTTCCTTGTCCAACGATTGCCCCTCCGTGCCGTCCTGCCCCAGGACCAATATCTACGATATAATCAGATTCCAACATCATATCTTTATCGTGTTCTACAATTAGAACAGAATTTCCTAAATCTCGCAAATCTTTGAGGGCTTGAATCAATTTTACGTTGTCCCGTTGGTGCAAACCAATGCTTGGTTCGTCCATAATATAAAGGACATTAGTTAATTGTGTTCCGATTTGTGTGGCGAGTCTAATCCGCTGAGCTTCACCACCCGAAAGTGTTCTGAGAGACCGATTTAACGTTAAATATTCTAAGCCAATACCCGTTAAAAAGCCAATTCTTTTTCTGATTTCTTTCAAAATTTCTTTGGCAATTACGTTCTGGCGTTCATTCATTCTTGGCTCTAATCCAGTGAACCATTCTGCTAATTTTGAAATGTCTAAATCGGCTAAATACGCAATATTTTTTCCATCAATCAGAAAGTGAAGCGACTCTTTTTTTAATCTTGCTCCCTTACAATCTGGGCAAGTATTTACCGCCATAAAATCTTTTAACCAGTCTTGAATTTTTTCCGAACCCGTTTCTTGCTGACGGGTCAAAAAGTTGATAATACCTTCGTATTTCGTATTCCAATCCGTTCCTTCGTATTTTTTAGACGGCACAGGCACGGGGTCATCTGTTCCATAAAGCATAAGTTCGATGGCTTCGGCAGGGAACTTTTCGAGTGGTGTACTCAAGTTTACTTTGTACGGTTTTAAAAGAATTTCTAATTGTTTAAAAATCCACATATCCCGATATTCACCAATTGGGGCAATGGCTCCCTTATTAATACTGAGGGTTTTATCGGGCAAAATTGATTCTTCAGTAATCTCCTCAACCTTTCCCAAACCTAAACAAGTTGGACACCAACCATAAGGCGAATTGAAAGAAAAGTTATTGGGAGCGGGTTCGTCATAACTGATGCCAGAAATGGGATCCATCAAGTATTTCGAAAAATTACGCACCTCGTTTTTTTCATCACGAGTCATCATAATACCTTTTCCTTGATTCAAAGCAGTTTGCACGGATTGCGACAAACGAAAACGGTCTTCGGTCTTGACAATTATTCTATCCACCACAATTTCAATATCGTGAATTTTGAAACGGTCAAGTTGCATTTTTGGTTGAATATCCATTACTACACTGTCCACCCGAACTTTGGTATAACCCAATTTTGCAATCTGGACGAATAATTCACGGTAATGTCCTTTTCGCCCTTTCACAACGGGAGCAAGCAAAATGAGTTTCTGATTTTGATAATCTTGCAGAATTACGTCAATAATTTGGTCGATGGATTGTTTTATCATTTTCCCGCCCGTTACGTAACTAAAAGCTTCACCCGCTCGTGCGTAAAGCAGACGCATAAAATCGTATATCTCAGTAACCGTTCCAACCGTAGAACGTGGATTTTTGGAAGTCGTCTTTTGCTCAATTGAAATCACGGGAGAAAGCCCATTAATTTTATCAACATCGGGACGTTCCATATTACCCAAAAAACTACGAGCATACGCCGAAAAACTCTCCATGTAGCGACGTTGCCCTTCGGCATAAATAGTATCAAAAGCCAGCGACGACTTTCCAGAACCAGAAATTCCCGTGAAAACAACCAATTGATTGCGGGGAATAATTAGGTCAATATTTTTAAGATTATGTTCTCTGGCTCCAAGAATTTCAATATTCTCGTGACCTGTAATGTCTGAATTATTATTTGTCATGTAATTTTAACGAAAAACTGAATGATAAAGTTAAAGAAAAGCCCACGTTTTTGGCGTGGGCTTTGCGGGTTTTATTTTGCTTTTGAGAAGTTTACAAATCTCCCAAAATTCCCAGAACTAAACTCGCAGAATTATAGGCAGCTACGGAAGCAAAAATATTCATGTCAAGATGAGCTTTTGGATTAGCATTATCACTAATACTTCTGAGAATCAAACACGGAACTTTTAACAGTATAGAGTTTAAGGGAGAATAGGAATAATAAAAGGATCGTTTTTTTCATGTAAATATATTTTGAGGAAAATGAATGTGGATGTTCTTTGAATTCAAACATGAACATTTGCATCAGTTTTCGTAAAATTAATCTAAATATTTAAAACGGTAAATTATAGCAATAATTACCACTTACTAACTATCTAACACAATATGATATTATGAATGTTGAAAGATAAATTTTATTGCTAAATTTATGTTATTATTAAAACCATTAAGGTACACCTTATTATTATTTTTAAGCCGTTATTCGCTTCAAATAGTTCCTCCTTTAAAATCCTCATTAAGTTTATTAAATTTTATCCGCCAATACATGAATTATTCCTTGAATGCTTACCAGCAGAATCTTACTGCTGCCCAAGCCGCTCACTTACTTCGCAGGGCAACTTTCGGACCAACCCAAGCAGAAATTGCCAGTTTTACAAACTTGAGTGCTACAACGGCTATTCTAAATCTTATTAATAATATCAATTATATGCCAGATCCCCCCATTGATTTGGAGAGTACCTCAGCTACAGCGGGTCAAGAGTATGTTACTGTCAGTTATAACGGTAATCGTGGTGGGGATTATAGGTATTTTTATAAACTCTGGTGGTTGAACATGATAATGAAGCAAGGAGGAAATCCTTCTATAGTTGATAAGCTGACGCTTTTTTGGCAAAATCATTTTGTTACAACTCAAGATGTCGTCGATGAATATAGAGCTATTTATAAGTATTTTACCCTAATCAGAAATGGAATTACTGAAAATAACATCCAGAAAGGGGGGATTTTGGGTAATTTTAAAGACATGGTTTACAATATTTCTAAAGACCCTGCCATGCTGAAATTTTTAAATGGCGATCAAAATATCAACGGTAAACCCAATGAAAATTATGCCCGTGAATTGCAGGAATTATTTGTAATTGGAGCAAAAGATTTTGCAGGTAATGATAATTACACGGAAGACGACGTGAAGGCGGCGGCTCGAGTATTAACAGGCTGGAATTATTCTAATTTTTATACCAGTGGATCCACCTCAGTTGGAACAAGTTTTACAAGCACTAAACATGATACAATCGACAAGCAATTTTCATTAAATTACCCAGACCCCGTAAATCCTACTTTGGGAAACGTAATTACAGGTCGTACCGTTGCTCCAATGGGTTATTCAACCGCTGGTGATGCTGAATTGGATGATTTGTTAAATATGTTATTTCGACACCCACAAAGCCCTAAGTTTATCTGTCGAAAATTGTATCGTTTTTTTGTCAATCCAAATGTCACACAAGCAATTGAAGATAATGTAATTACCCCATTAGCTGATATTTTTAAAAGTCAAGATTCAGTTACTGGAAGAGCATTTGAAGTAAAACCAATTATCATAATATTACTCGCCTCCGAACATTTTTATGACGTTGGAAACATAGGAGCAGTAATAAAATCTCCCATGGAATTTGCAGCAGGTATGTTAAGATTCTTCAATTTCCCTGTTCCTGTTATTGATTCAAATAATCTAACAAACAGTATAAAAGCTTTTAGGTCTTATACGTCATTCATATATTACAGAATGGTTGATATGCAGATGAATATTCTCGACCAACCCACAGTTTTTGGATATGATGCCTATTTTCAAACGGGATATTCACGCAATTGGATAAACACCACCCAAGTTGGTCTTCGGAACTCCTACACAGATAATATTTTATTCGGATATACCACCATTTCACCTACAGGAGTTACGCCTGTTTATAAACTCAAAATTGATATGCTGGCAATGGTTGACACTACTAATGCAGCTCATAATTCATCCATCCCATTACCCCCTAACTATGATGTAACAAATCCTGTTCATATTATAGATTTAGTAACCATCAATCTATTTGCCACACCTTTGTCACAGACTCAGAAAGATTTTTTGATAGATACAATTTTATTGAGTTTGCAACAACGCTCTAATTGGACTACACAATGGGCTTCTTATAAATCCAATCCAACATCGACTAGTATCAATACGGTAAAATCTAAATTAGAAAACTTAATGAAATATTTACTCCGAATGGCAGAGTACAGTATTTGTTGAAGAGAACGATAAGCATCAAATCTTAGGCTTTTTTTCACTGCAAATACCATTTCAAAAATTTAATTTTTAGATAATTATTTAAAAGCATTTTGGTTCAAAATTCAAAGCTATAAATATATGAAACGTAGAGATTTCCTTGCTGCAACCTCCTCTTTTTTATTACCTGTGATGGTAGATGGTATGGGGTTAAAAGCATTCGGGGTTAATTCGCCCCTTGTGCAATCGTTAATGAAAACTGATGCCCTTACCAAAGACCGTGTTTTGGTGATAATTTATCTTAATGGAGGAAATGATGGACTAAATACGGTCATTCCGCTCGATCAACACACGTTTTATAGTAATTTAAGAAGTAATATTGCTATTCCACAGGCTTCTGTTTTACCCATTGGAGATGGTTCTACTGGCTTGCATCCAAGTATGATGGGTTTACAACAAATGCACGCCAACGGGAAATTAGCCGTTGTTCATTCAGTTTCTTACCCAACACCCAGCTATTCACATTATCGGGCAACTGATATTTGGATGACGGCTACCGATGCAAATGTACAAGTAGATACAGGCTGGGCTGGGCGTTATTTAGAAGACCGTTTTGCCAATTATCCATCACCACCCATTACGGATAGAGATGCTGCCAATGCAGTTATGGAAGACCCTCTGGCCATACAGATTGGCTATTTGACCTCCACGACACTCTTGGGCAGTAATCAATCAATGGCAGTTGCCATCAACGACCCTGCCAGTTATGCCGCTTTAGTTGGAGGTGGAACTGCAGGAATAGTAAATGATTTGCCTTGTTGTGATGCTGGAGATTTAGTTGCCTTTATTCGTCAGCAACAAGCCTTAGCAGTTAGTTATTCTATTGAAATCACCTCAGCTCATAATGCAGGAAATATTACGCCTGCTCCTGCATATCCAACTGGCAATTCAATTGCTGACCAATTAAAAATCATTGCAAGATTAGTCGGTGGAGGATTAAAGACAAAAATTTATTTCCTTTCAATCGGAGGATTTGATACCCATTCAACCCAAGTGCAATCTGGAGGAGGTTCAAACAATAATTTAGGAACTCATGCTACACTTTTGGGCAGATTATCCGCAGGAATTAAAGCCTTTCAAGACGACTTGCAACAACGTGGGATAGAAGATAAAGTAGCAGGTTTCACCTTTTCTGAGTTTGGGAGAAGAGCTAATTCTAATTCAAGTGCGGGTACAGACCACGGTGTTGCGGCTCCGATGTTCGTTTTTGGGTCAAGTATTAAACGTCAATCCGTTGGCAGGAATCCTAATGTTGGCGGCTATTCAAACCTTCCAACTGATTTGAATGGAACGGTAGGGAATCAAGATTTAAAAATGCAAATTGACTTCCGAAGAATCTATTGGGATATTTTAACCGATTGGTTCGGAAGAAGTAAAGCTGATGCAACTTCTTTATTCTTGAATAAAACTTTTGATACCGTTTCTTTATTTACAGATGAAGTTTGTACGATAAAAACGGGTAGTTGGCACGATGAAAAAACATGGTCTTGTGGGCGTGTTCCTTTTATTAGTGAAAATACCAGAATTTGTGCAGGACATACTGTTACCCTTAATGCAAATGCTTCCGTGAAAAATCTTCAAAATTATGGAAATTTGATAATGGCAGCAGACGTGAACTTGTCAATTAAAGGGCTATGATTTTAATTCACTAAAAAAGGGCAAACGAAATGAATCGTTTGCCCTTTTTTAGTTTAGCATTTATCTCTTATAACAACTCTGCCTCACGTCGTTTCACTACTCTTGCTGAAACCAAAATACTCACTTCATATAATCCTAAAAGAGGTACAGTTACTAAAAGTTGAGAAATCATATCGGGCGAAGGCGTAATAATTGCCGCTAAAATCAAAATAACCACAATGGCATGACGGCGATAGTCTCGCATGAAAGCAGGCGTAAGAATTCCTACCTGAGAGAGGACATACGCAATCATTGGTAATTGGAAAGTTACGCCACACGCCAACGTCATCGTTGAAAGCAAAGAGAGATAATCAGTAATGTCAAATTGATTTTGTATGGATTCATCTAATTTGAAACTTGCTAAGAAGTTTATTGCCATTGGTGAGACTACATAATATCCAAAAGCTACACCCATAAAAAACAACAAAGAAACCCAAAAAACTGCTCCACTCGCTGCTTTGGCTTCTTTCATTTTTAATCCTGGTTTTACAAAACGCCAAATTTCCCAAAAGAAATAAGGAAAAGCAAACATCAAACCCACCATAATTGACTGCGTTAAAGCCATCATAAACTGCCCCGAAACCTCACGACTCTGTAAGATAAAATCGGCTTGTTTAAAACAAAGTCCTTCGATACCCGTCAAATCAGCTAATTTGCATAACATTCTATTTGTCCAAAATTCTGATTTTGAAGGTGCCATAATAATACCTCCAAAAATCTCTTTTTGGTAAGCCCAAGCTATAATAGTAAACACCAAAATAGAAGCTACTGAGCGAATAATATGCCAACGGAGTTCTTCAAGGTGGTCAAGGAAGGTCATTTCTTTGCCTTCGGTTTCGTCTAATTCTTGTTCAAATTCTTGGTCTAATGCCATGTGTATATTTTCGGATTTATAAATCAGTTTAATAGAAACAACTACGACTTTCTTCTAATTACGGATTTATTTACATTTTACACAAATTTACATCAAAAACACAAAAAACCCTGACAACATTTACGATTGTCAGGGTTTTCTTATCTTAGAACATTTCAACTATTACACATACAATGGAAATGCTTCCATCCACTTATTGATTTCTGATTTCACTGAACCAATGAAAGTTTCGTTATCGTGATTCATCAAAACGCTGTCAATCAATTCAACGATGTGCAACATTTCCGCTTCTTTCATGCCACGAGTGGTCATTGCAGCCGTTCCTACCCGCATACCAGATGTTACAAATGGCGATTTATCATCAAACGGTACCATGTTTTTATTGATAGTAATATCTGCCTTTACCAATGTATTTTCAGCCAATTTACCCGTCAATCCTTTCGGACGTAAATCAATGAGCATCAAATGATTATCCGTTCCACCTGAAATAATTTTATATCCTTTATCCACAAAACCCTGAGCCATCACTTTCGCATTACGTTGTAATTGTTCAGCATAGTCTTGGAAATTATCAGTCATAGCCTCCCCAAAAGCAATCGCTTTTGCCGCAATAACGTGTTCTAAAGGTCCACCTTGTGTACCTGGAAAAACGCCACCGTCTAATAAAGCCGACATCATTTTCAATTCACCTTTCAAGGTTGTTAATCCAAATGGATTTACAAAATCATTTCCCATCATAATTAAACCACCACGTGGACCTCTTAGAGTCTTGTGAGTTGTTGTAGTAACGATATGGCAATGTTGCATTGGGTCATTCAATAATCCTTTCGCAATCAAGGCTGATGGGTGAGAGATATCCGCTAATAAAATTGCTCCGATTTCGTCAGCAATTGAACGCAAACGAGCATAATCCCAGTCACGAGAATAGGCTGACGCTCCACAAATAATCAATTTTGGCTTTTCTTTTAAAGCTGTTGCTTCAACTTTATCCCAATCAATTAGTCCTGTTTCCTGCTCAACGCCATAGAAAAATGCTTGGAAATATTTACCCGAAAAATTCACGGGTGAACCGTGCGACAGATGTCCTCCGTGCGAAAGATTAAAACCAAGAATTTTGTCGCCTGGGTTTAAAAATGATAAGAAAACCGCCGCATTGGCCTGAGCCCCTGAATGTGGTTGAACATTTGCCCATGATGCCCCAAAAAGTGCTTTTGCACGCTCAATAGCAATGGTTTCTACTTGATCAACTATTTCACAACCTCCATAATAACGCTTGCCAGGAAGTCCTTCGGCATATTTATTGGTCAAAACTGAGCCCTGGGCTTCCATAACTTGTCTTGACGTAAAATTTTCGGAAGCAATTAATTCCAGACCGTATTCTTGACGGTGAGCTTCTTGGTTAATTAAATTAAAAATTTCAAGGTCTCTTTCGAGTGTGAAGGTTGCTGTTGTCATCGGTTTTTCAATTATTGAATGATATAATCAGTGAAAGAATGAATATGATTTAAAAAAATCTTGAAATATTCACAAAGTCAGTTGATTAGATTGTTTTTATATGTAAAAATAAGGCTTAAAAATGAATTGTAAAAACATTTTTTTATGAGATACCTTGTTTATTTTAATACATTCCATTAGTTGACGGAGAGAGGTTTAATAGCCCCTTTTTGTGGCTTATTATGGAGAGAGTTTTATCAAAAATTTTCACTACCTAACTATTAACAAATAAAAAAACTCTAATTATTTTATAAAAAAAATTAGAGTTTTAATTGTGGCCTCGGAAGGGCTAAAACCTTGCTAATTTTGACAATCTCCATACTATCCAAAAACATACATAATCACTTGATTTTAAGGTACTTAATATAAAACCTATCACCTCCACTATTAAAATACATTAAGATAAATACGGTATTCATTAAGAAAAACGCCTAACCATTTGCCTAACGGTTTTAAATTCTATTATATTTGTAGTGTCGAATTACAAGTAATAAAATTAAAATTTTCAGCAAATGGCGGAAACGTGTTTTTACCTTCGTAAAGGTAGTAAAGAATCTTACAAGGATATTACAACCAGGCAACCAATCTATGCGAGTTGTCGCTTAGCAGTTGGACAGATGGTTTATCCTACTGGATTTAAAGTATTGCCCAAATATTGGGACTTTGATAAAACCAAAATTAAGAATGTTGCAGCCGTTTCTAATAAAGACGAAATAAACTTTTACTTATCTGACCTGAAAGAGTTTATTGATAGAAC
>JACMRQ010000057.1 GCA_014376355.1 Arcicella sp.
GCAACGGTCAGGATATTGGGGTCAAAAATGATGTCCTGCGGAGGGAATTTTACTTTATTTACTAAAATATCATACGCTCGCTGACAAATTTCCTTACGTCTTTCAAAACTATCTGCTTGTCCTTGTTCATCAAAAGCCATTACGACTGTACTCGCACCGTAGCGTTTTACTTTTTGGGCAGATTCGATAAATTTTGCTTCTCCTTCTTTCAGTGAAATGGAGCTCACAATTGATTTTCCTTGTACACATTTTAAGCCCGCTTCAATCACTTCCCATTTCGAGGAGTCAATCATAATCGGCAATTTGGCAATGTCAGGTTCTGCCATTAAAAGATTCAAAAATGTCTTCATCGCTTCAACGCCATCAATCATTCCTTCATCCAAATTGACATCAATTACCATGGCTCCACCATCGACCTGCTCACGAGCCACCGCAATGGCGGCTTCATAGTCTCCCTCACGCACCAAACGTGCAAATTTCTTTGAACCCGTTACATTACAACGCTCGCCAATATTTACATAATTGGTTTCTTTCGTGATATTCAAGGGTTCGAGACCCGATAATTTCTGAATGGGTTCAAAAATTGGAATAATTCTTGGGGGATATTTTGCGGCTATTCGGGCAATTTCGGCAATGTGGGCGGGTGTAGTTCCGCAACAGCCTCCGATAATATTCATGAAACCACTTTGCAAAAATTCTTCCACAATGTCAGCCATTTCTGAAGGTGTTTGGTCGTATTCACCCATTTCGTTTGGCAAACCTGCGTTGGGATGAGCCGATACTAAAAAGGGTGATTCTTTCGCCAAAATTTGAACGTAAGGACGCATTAAATCTGCTCCTAATGCACAGTTTAAACCTACCGATAATAAATCCAAATGAGAAATAGAAGTCAAAAATGCTTCGGTGGTTTGTCCAGAGAGGGTACGACCCGAAGCATCCGTGATTGTCCCCGAAACCATAATGGGAATTTGAACATTCAGCGGAAGAGGATTGGGATTTATTTGTCTCGGAATTGATTGACTTACCAAAGGTCTAAGCGTTCCATTATTTCTATCGCTTTGGTATAAATCAATGGCGAATAAAGCTGCTTTCGCATTCAAGGTGTCAAAGATGGTTTCAACCAATAATAAATCTGCTCCACCGTCTATTAAGCCTTGAATTTGCTCGTAGTAGGCATCCACCAATTCATCAAAAGTTACGGCACGATAACCTGGGTCGTTCACATCGGGAGACAAGGATAAAGTCCTGTTAGTTGGTCCAATTGAACCCGTTACGTAACGGGGTTGATTTGGATTTTTTGCCGTAAATTCATCGGCTATTTCACGGGCAATTTTGGCAGATTCGTAATTTAATTCATAGACATAATCTTCCATGTGATAATCCGCCATCGCAATGCAAGTACCCGAGAATGTGTTAGTTTCGGCAATATCTGCCCCAGCCTCAAAATATTTCGCATGGATTTCTTTAATAACTTCTGGACGAGTTATTGAGAGCATATCGTTATTGCCTTTTACCTCATGCGGAAAGTCCTTAAACTTCTCGCCTCGATAATCAGCATCGGATAATTTATATTCTTGAATCAGCGAACCCATTGCTCCGTCAAGGACAAGAATTCGGTTTTTTAATACGTCTTTTATATTTGGTTTATTCATCATCTTTATAATCATTCTTCTTAGTAAAGTACAAAATTACTATTAATAAAACTTTTGTGATATTATACTGATAAAATCTAATACAAATTTATCGGTTTTGGATAAATAATTTACTTTATTTAAAATAATTAGATATATTTACTTTAATTACTCATAAATACAGGTATTATTAACTAAATAAACAAAATATTTTTCCGAGAAACGATAAATTATCTATTGAAATTATGGCAATAAAAATGGATTCAACCGACAAAGAAATTCTTAGACATTTACAACAAGATGCTCTCTTGACAACTAAGGAATTAGCCTCCCGTTTAAATCTCTCGCCAACGCCAGTCTATGAACGTGTTAGAAGGTTAGAAAAAGATGGCGTTATCAAAAAATATGTGGCTTTGGTGGACAGAGAGAAAGTCGCCAAGGATTTAATGGTATTTTGCAGTATTCGTTTAAAAGAACACGCCCAAGAGGCTGGAGCAAAGTTTGTACATGAAATTGTTCAATTAAATGAAGTACAGGAATGTTATAATATTTCGGGAGACTATGATTTTATGCTGAAAATAGTTGTCCATGATATGCGAGAATATCAGGCATTTTTAATGAATAAATTAGCCTCTTTGGATAATATTGGCAGTACCCACTCTATTTTTGTAATGTCTGAGATTAAACATGAGACGGGATTTTTGGTGAGTTAAAAGCCGTTAAAATTAAAGAATTAGAGAAGTTAAATTTACAAAATCAAATGAATTTTAACTTCTCTAATTAGGGTTTATTCCTCCAAAAAGTCTAAATCCTTCCCATGGGTCTCTGGAATGGTAAAAATGGAATAAAATGCAAACACAAACGCAATTAATCCAACAACGGCTGCAGCATTGAAAATACTCATGGAAGGTTTTAAATACGCAAAAAGAGAAGTCATTAAAATTACTGTTCCACGAACCATATTTGGAATGGTGGTGGCGGCGGTGTTCCTTAAATTCGTGCCAAATTGTTCAGCTCCGATGGTGACAAACATAGCCCAATAACCAACTGAAAATCCTGCAAAAACACAGGTTGCATACAAGCCTGTGGAGGTTTTAATACCTGAATATAAATACACGACACTACAAATTAAGGACATGAATAACAAAATGGCAACGGCTTTTTTACGTGATTTCAACGTCTGACTAATCACGCCACTCATCAAATCTCCTGTGGCAAGTCCAACGTAACAAAACATGATGGCTTTGCCTGGCTCAATGACTTCTGAGATGCCCATTGCCACACCAAATTCGTTGGCAAAAGTGGCTAAAATTCCAATGACAAACCATGTGGGAACTCCGATGGCAATACATTTTAAATATCTTGTTAATCTATCTTTATTCGTAAAAAGTGAAAAGAAATTTCCTTTTTTGATATGGGCTTTATGCTTTAAATTTTCAAACATTCCTGATTCAAAAACACTTACTCGAAGTAATAAAAGCACGATTCCAAGTCCTCCGCCCACAAAATAAGCATTTCTCCAACCGCCTAATTCCTTCACGGTAAAGTAAGCGAATACGGCCCCAAACAACCCAATTCCTGCCACTAACGAGGAGCCTAATGCTCTGATTTCTTTCGGTAAAATTTCTGAAACTAACGTAATTCCTGCTCCTAATTCTCCTGCTAAACCTACACCCGCCACGAATCTAAGCAGTGCATAAGTAGTTGGGTCTTTAACAAATCCACAGGCAATATTGGCAACGGAATACGTAATAATTGATCCAAATAAAACGGATAAACGACCTTTTTTGTCTCCCAGAATTCCCCATAAAATCCCACCAAGTAATAAACCTCCCATTTGCCAATTAATAATATTCTTACCGACTGAAGAAACTTCTTCGGGCGATAAACCTAAATCTTTCAGACTCGGTACTCGCACAATTCCGAAAAGGAGTAAATCATAAATATCGACAAAATAGCCCAAGGCGGCAACAATAACGGGAATGCTGAAAAGATGCTGAGTGGTAGTTTTAGTTTGCATTTAGTTAGATTAAGTAATTAGTTGACTTGACTTAAAAAAGTACAATATATAATTTATAAATTGCTTAAACTAATTTTTGAAATCTCTAATTAGATATTTTGGCAAACGTAATATTTAAGTAAGATTTGTAGATTTGTGCAGATTATTGTAAATCAAAAATTAAAAACATTTTCATCAACAAACCATAAATCCATGAAAAAATCACTCCTAACTTTTACCATTTTATTACTGATTTCCACCACTATATTCTCCCAAAAATTAAGCCCAATTGAAGCAAAAATAATTGCTCAAGTCAACGCTCAATTACCACAAACGGAGGCTCTTTTAAAAAAAGTTGTGAATATTAACAGTGGTACTTTGAATACAGAAGGCGTCCGTGAAGTTGGAGCAATTTTTAGAAAAGAATTTGATAATTTAGGTTTCAAAACCGAATGGATTTCATTACCTGATTCACTCAATCGGGCGGGACATTTGGTAGCTGAACGCAAAGGCACAAAAGGCAAAAAACTCTTTCTGATTGGTCATTTAGACACGGTTTTCGAGAAAGTAATGTCATTCACACCTTATACCTATTTAAACGATTCAACTGTTACTGGACAAGGCGTAAATGACATGAAAGGTGGAGATATGGTATTACTTGCTGCTCTTAAAGTATTGAAAGACAATGATTTATTGGATAATACAAACCTAACTGTCTATTTCACAGGAGATGAAGAAAGTTCTGGAAAACCTACCAGTATTAGTAGAAAAGACTTTATTGAACGAGCCAAACAGACTGAAATTGCGCTGGCCTTTGAAACAGCAGTTGGCTTAAATACTGTGGCTACGGCAAGGCGTGGTTCGAGTGGTTGGAAGTTGAATGTGAAAGGAATTATGGGGCACTCTTCCACTGTTTTTAGTCAGCAAGCGGGTTTCGGAGCAATTTATGAAGCCGCCAGAATTTTGAACGATTTCAGAGAAAAATTAAGTCAAGAAAAATACCTGACTTTCAATCCAGGGTTGATTGTGGGAGGCTCAGAAATTAATGATAACAAAGAAGCCATCGGCAAGGATAATATAATTTCTCCCCGTGTGACAGTAACGGGTGATTTAAGATTTTTGACTGAAACTCAAAAAGAAAATGCACGGGTGAAAATGAAAGAAATTGTTGCTCAAAATTTGAATAAAACCAAAGCAGAAATCATTTTTCAAGACGGAATCCCTTCGATGGAACCCACGGCAGAAAATGAAAAAGTATTGGCAACTTTAAATCAAGTTAGTTTGGATTTAGGTTTTGGCGAAGTAAAAGCGGGTGACCCAGGTTCAAGAGGAGCGGGGGATATTTCGTATATCGCCAAATATGTTGCTTGTTTGGATGGTTTGGGAGCATCTGGTAGAGGCGCTCACGCCCCTGGCGAGACAATGAATATGAAGGAATTTCCAAAATTAATTCAACGAACTGCTATTTTGATTTATCGTTTGACAAGATAGATCAATTGCTATCAGAGGTTATTATTTTACCTAAAGAATTTACAATTTATTCAAAATTCGTTTATATTTGAGTGACAATCAAAAACAAATAAACCCAATGAAACAAGAAATAATAAACCTTTATGATGAATACACGCACAAACCACTTTCGAGGGGCGAATTTCTGAAAAGATTGAGCTTCCTTACGGGTGGGATGACGGCAGCTTTAACGATTTTGCCATCTTTAGAAAGTAATTATGCCGTAGCACAAGTTTCTGATAGTGAATTATTTACAGAATATGTGACCTACAAAGGCAGTAACGGAGACATGAAGGCTTATGTGGCCCGTCCCAGAGAAATGAAGGCATATCCAACCGTAATCGTTATTCACGAAAACAGAGGATTAACACCTCATATTGAAGATGTTGCTCGTCGTGCGGCACAGGCTGGATTTCTGGCAATTGCCCCAAATGCCTTATCGGTTGTGAGTCCCGCTCCAGCCAACGAAGATGAAGCGAGAACGGCATTTTCTCAATTAAAAGCTGAAGATAATTTGGCGAATTTTATGAAGGTTTTTGATTATTTACCTACCCGAAAAGATTCTAATGGTAAGATTGGATGCGTTGGTTTTTGTTGGGGTGGAGGAATGGCAAATAGTTTGGCAGTTGCCGTGCCAAACCTTAAAGTTGCCATTGCTTTTTATGGTCGGCAACCCGCAGTTGCTGACGTTCCGAAGATAAAATCAGCGGTACAATTACATTATGCGAGTCTTGATGAAAGGGTAAATGCGGGAGCAAAAGAATATGAAGAAGCCCTAAAAACAGATGGAAAAACTTATGAATTGTATATGTATGAAGGCGTAAATCATGCCTTTCACAACGATACTTCGGCGGCACGTTACAATGAAGTTGCTGCTAAATTAGCTTGGCAAAGAAGCATTGATTTCTTTAAAAAATATTTGGTATGAGTAGGAGTGAAGCCTTCAATTTGAGCGAAGGCTTTATTTATATTTTATTCTTGAAATATATATCCATAATTTTCAATTCCATGATTATTAGAACCTTAACCATACTATTTCTTTCGTTTTTTATCATATTTGATACTTTTGCCCAAAAGCAAAAAATTTGGTTTGATACGGACATGGGCAACGAAATGGACGACATTTTTGCCCTTAGTCGAATATTAATGGAAACAGATAAATATGATATTGTGGGCGTAAGTTCGGCACATTTTAACAATGCCGATTTGTTAGTTTTTGATAAGTGGAATCAATATCCAACGAAGGGAATAAATACCGTAAAAATTAGTCAGGAAGAAAACGAAAAATTATTGCAAGCCTTTGGTATGATGAAAATTCCTCATCCTATGGGTGCCGACCGACAAATGGGACGTTCTTGGGGAGAATACACGCCCCGACCATCGGATATGACTAAGCAATTGATTGAAGTAGTTCAAAAATTGGCAGATGGCGAAAAATTGGATGTTATTTTTATTGGTGCAGCCACAAACATTGCTTCGGCGATAGCAATTGAACCCAATATTGCCAAAAAAATGAGACTCTTTTGTATGGGTGGAAAATATAATGCAAAAGATAAAATTTGGAATAAAGATGAATTTAATGTCCGTGGAGATTTGAATGCGGTTAATTATTTGTTCAATAATCAAGACGTGGAATGGTATATTATGCCCGTTGAAACGTGCGTAGTCTTAACCTTTGACCGTGAAGATACTTATTCCAGATTAGACAGTAAATATCCCATCGAAAAGCTAATAAAACAGCGGTGGATAGAATCAAATCCAGACGATAAAACAAGAGTAATTTGGGATTTAGCCTCTGTTGAAGCCTATTTGTCGCCTGACATGGCAAAAGTAAAATCAGTAAAAACCCCTCCCGAAAATCATCAACACACAGTAAATGTTTACGTAAAAATTGATAAAGAAGCCATGTTTAATCGTTTTTGGGGAACACTTCGGGCGTATCGTGGAAAGAAGTAATTGGAAGAAAATGGTTAAGTTTACGTAGATAAATCATATAAAAATGTTACAAAAAGTTAGCATACAGAATTTTAAGAGCCTTAAAGACGTAACGCTCGAACTTCAAAAAGTAAATCTTCTCATCGGTCCGAACAATTCTGGGAAGAGTAATTTTTTGAAGGCGTTGGAGCTGTGGGGGAAATACATTAGCTTTCAAAGTGAGCAAAATAGGTTTGTGAAAACGATTAACGATTTAGAAGAATTATCTTTTAAAAAGAAAAAAGATAATTTAAAATTTGAAGTATTATTCGATAATGAATTATTAGGTTGCAACATTAGTTCAAGTGTAGATGGGTATTCAGGCGTTGATTATAAAATACTATTCAATGGTAAAACCTACCCTGCTTCAATATCTTCTCATGATTTAAACCAACATACCTTAGAATCATCTATTTTTAATCAAGACGCAAGCAAGTCTATAAGAAACTTAAAAAAGGAAGTTTTTGAAGATATTAAAATTTATAAAATAAATCCACAGTCATTTATCAATGCACAACCGATTAGTGGCATTCCAAATAGATTCTTATTGGAAGATGGTTCTAATATGGTTGCATTTTTAGATTTTTTGAAAGATGAACATAAGAATTTATATAGAAATCTTGAACAAGATTTATCAAAATGTATTCCTGAATTTATAGATATTAATTTAAAAACAGTTACTTCTCCTGACAACGATAAACGTTCTTATAAAAAATGGGGTTTAGGAAATGAGATAGATAAATATTGGTCAGATACATTGTCAGAAGGTATTTTATATTTCCTCGCACTCCTGTGTATCGTTCACCAACCCAATCCTCCAAAATTATTATTGTTAGAAGAACCCGAAAAAGGAATTCACCCAAGACGAATAAAAGAAATAATAGATTTCATTTTTCAGTTAACTGAAGATAAAGACATTCAAGTAATTATGACAACGCACAGCGAGCGAGTTTTAGATGAATTTGAGGATATTCCAGAGGCAGTTTTTATTTTTGATAAAGATGAAGTAGGGGCAACACAAGTAAAAAATCTCCTCAGAGACATTATTGAGCCTTCTAATAAACTTATGGAAGAAAATAATGTACCAAGAATAAAGTTTGTTGAATCTTTAGGTTCTCATTGGGTAACTGGATTTATAGGAGGTGTACCGAAATGAAAATATTGAAATACGGTTATTTTGGTGAAGACGAAGCTCATCGAATTTTCTTGGCAAATTACCTTGAACAATTAATAACCTACATTGGTAAATCAAACGACCTCATTTTTGATTTTGATAAAGTTTTTACCTATAAATTTAAAGGAAATAATAAAAAGGATGTAGATAAACTTTTTGCCGAAGCTGTCCAAGAAGGTTTTGTGGATTATCAGCAAGATGTATTTTTCGTAGGTAGAGATTTGGACACCTTCCATAAAAATGAATTTAAAGATAAAATCACCTTTATGCAAAGCCAGTTGAGGGATGATTTTAAAGATAAAACCTTCTTGATGATACCTGTTCAATGCATTGAACATTGGCTTTGGTACATGAAAATTAAGATAGAAAATCCAAAGTTAACAAAAAATGAATCTCTGGAATCGAAACCAAATAGAGAAGCAAAAATTGCACTTTATAGAAGTGCTAAAGTATCAAATAAAATTTCTATTCCAATAGTTGAGGAATATTCAAAATCATTAGATTTTGAATATTTGGTAAGTCGTTCTGAGAGTTTTAGGGAATTTCATAATCGGGTGAAATATTTTCTTGTGAATTTAAAGTAAAATATACAAAACTGGCTCAAAATTGATTTTGAGCCAGTTTTACGATTTTGGAAAATCATTTTACAAACTCTTCTCCTCCCAAACCATACACAAATTCACAATCGTTTCAACGGCTTTTTCCATATCCTGTACCGATACCCATTCGTGTTTTCCATGAAAAGCGTGTTCACCCGCAAAGATATTTGGGCAAGGTAAACCCATGAATGACAATTTCGAACCGTCTGTTCCACCTCTAATACTTCTGCGGTTCGGTTCAATGCCAATCCTTCGGATTGCTTCCATTGCGTACTCGCTTACATGAGGAAATTTATCTAAAATCTCCTTCATATTTCGATATTGCTCGTGAACTTCAAAAGTGGCTTTTGAGTTATGATAATTTCGCAAAACATTGTTCATGATTTCACTTAAAACCAATTCGTGAGCGTGAAGTTTTTCAACGGTAAAATCTCTGA
>JACMRQ010000058.1 GCA_014376355.1 Arcicella sp.
CCAATGTTCACTTTGAAAATCTCACTGGGAAAAATTTCCCATACCCCCTTAATGTACAACTAAATTAAAATGATGAAATTATCATATAGGGAATTCTCCTTATGATAAATCTAAATAAGGGAATTCTCCCTATTTAAGAACGCAATCAGGCATTGATTATGTTAGTGCAATTTCCGCTAGGATAAAATGCGTACCGACTGATTTAGTGAAAGTTGTAAACGGAGTGATAGCTTTTGGTACTTGGATGCACGAAGATATCGCTATTGGTTAATGCAATTTCCGTTAGGTGAAAATGCCTACCGACTGATTTAGTGAGAGGTTACAAAAGGAAAATTATAATACATGGAATTACACCTATCTAAAATCAAAACCGTAAAGTTTACGGATTTAAAAAACATGAAAACAAATCAAATCCTTACCCGGAAGATGGGTGACTTCAAAGTCAATCAAAGAACTTCAGATGGAATGTTTAATGCTACTGAATTATTGAAGCAATGGAATGAACAAAGCGGTCAGCAAAAACAAATAATACATTTTTCAGAAAATTCAAATATTAAAGAATTTATTGAAGCCTTGATTTTAGAGGAAAGTTTATCATAACGGAATTCCGTTATGATAAAATCTAAAGCAAATAAAGGTGTAAATGCCGGTACTTGGATGCACCCAATTTTATTTATTGACTTCGCAATGTGGATCAATCCAAAATTTAAAGTAAAAGTTCTAAAATTCGTTTAGGACGAACTTATTAAATACCGACACGATGCCGGAGATAACTACAAACTACTATCCGATTTCTATGATACAACAAAATCTTTTTGATAAATAGTTTCATTTTTTATTAAGGAAAAAATTCTGTGAATAATTTTATTACTTTAGGTTTAGTTCTAAATACAAATACCAAAAAAGTTTTATTACCATCCAACAAAATGTATAAACACTTAATCTTCATATTAATCCTTTCTTTAACCGCAAACGCCCAAAAGATATACAAAACACTATCAGGTGCTAAATATCATTTGGGGAGTTGTAGAATGGTTCAGAATGTATCAGAAGAAATATCTTTTGAAAAGGCTGCTGAACTTGGGTTGGAACCCGGTAAAATATGCAAGCCGCAGGATTATAACGCATTGGGTTTAAAAGCTTCAAAAAACACAGCGCAAGGACAAAGTCAGACAGTTCAATGTAGCGGAACAACAAAGAAAGGTACGCGTTGCAAACATATGACTAGCATCGCCAATGGATATTGTTTCCAGCATAATCCTGATAAGTAGTATTTGGTTTTATAATAAGACAACAATCTTAACAGTTTAGTGTGTGTAGCCAGCTTCTCCATTTCTTTTTAGCCTCACTTTATAATTATCACATTTATTGCAGGTGTGACTTGATTGCCATGTAAGAGTAAGTTCATGTACACCTTGAGTATGACCTAATTTTGAAATATTTAAATCATAGGAATAACCAAAAGTAAATTCCCCCATCTTCATCGAAACGATGGGGTTGATTGAAGTAATAAAATGACTATTGCTGCTTTTTCCTTCAGGGTTTGTGGCAGCCATTATGCCGAATGAGAACGTAGGCATTTCCAAAATCCCTCCAATATCAAGTCTATTGTATTGGGCTTGTCTCATATAATTAAAAGTAAACAATACATCGGTATCATCAGGTAAAAATCGTAAGGATGCCTTTTCAAACGTCAAATAATAACCACCATGGACAGTCAGAAACATGTCTAAAGGCACATTTCCTGTTTCCGTAAACGAGATGTCAGGTCGGTTAATATGCTTAAGTGCAGCACCAAACCACATATTCTCCTGGTCAACCACTATTCCCACAGAAAAGTCAACGAAATCAATCTTATCCCCAACATTTAAAACTCCAGGATCAATACTCCCGCTACTAATAAAACCATCGCTAGTATTAATTTGGTCTTCTAACAATAAATTCCGAAAATTAAAATTTTTACGTCCATAACCCCCTTCAATTCCCATTCGTAATCTCCAATAATCGTCAAGCTCTATTCTATATGAAACCGCTCCATTTAACTGAAAATAATTATAATTAGTAAATTCTTCATGGTGATTTAAAACCGTACCACCAACAGCAAGTTGGTCAGTAACCATATTATTGGCATACCCATAACGGGTATCCATTCTTCTATTGCCATCCGGCCATTGTCTTCGATTTACTAGACCTGCATTCCACGCATTGGCAAGACCAGTAAAAGCGGGGTTAATGGTTTCGGGAACCATCATATACTGCGTAAAAACAGGGTCTTGCGCGGTAACCTTGACGGTTGCAAAAATTATAAGCAAGTATAAATACAGTCGTACTTTCATTTTCTTACCAGCTTATTTAATTAAAACGAATGTTTGATTTGCATTTACAATGGTTCCATAAAAAGTTTCTGCCTTCACTTTACTGTAGTAGTTCCCGTTTTCAGCGTTAAATCCTTTGATTTTTCCATCCCAACCAACTAATACATCGCCTGTTTCAGAATATACTAACGAACCCCATGTGTCATAAATGTCAAGCACCACATTTTTTAATGCTTTAGTCACAGGGCGATAGGTATCATTGAGAGTATCATTATTTGGGGTAAAAGCAGTTGGCACAACCAATACGTATCCTTTTTCAATTAGCAGACTAATCGTTTGAACATAAACACAGCCAAAAGGATAAGTTACTGTTTGTGTTACAATGTAATCTCGTGGAATGAGATAAGTATGTAAAGGATTTAATTCCGTTGAAAAAGTCCCATCTCCAAAATCCCAGGAAACAGAAGTATAATCTCCTGTTATAGTGCTCTGGAACTGGATAGGATCACCAATTGCATACAGACCATAAGTGGTAAAACCAAAAGAGATAGTATCAAATGAAGGGTATCCCAATACGGGAGTGTCAACTGTAACTGTGTATGTAGCCGTACAACTATTACTGTCGGTCACTGTTAGTAAAACGGTTCCGTTGGTGTTGGTTTCCATGATTTCATTATTGCCACCGCTAATCGTTCCGCTTGACCATTGCAGTTGATAGGGTGGTATTCCGCCAGCTACTTGAGCCACAAATTGTTGATTAACTGTATGAGCGGCGCAATCGAAGTCAGTTTGTGTTGCTACAGTAATAACAATTGGATCTTGTCTTATAATAGGGTATTGCGCACTTGCTCTACATCCATTGGCATCAGTTACGTTGACTAAATAATTCCCTGATGTTAAATTAGACAAATC
>JACMRQ010000477.1 GCA_014376355.1 Arcicella sp.
ATAATTCCTTTTAATTCAATAAGTTGACCAATAAAAATCAAATTTATCCTTTGAGGAATTTGATTTTTATAAGTATTCAATTTTATATTCCGAAAATAGCCAAAGCGATAAATTTTACGTGGCTGAACGCCCAAAGATTGGAAATAATCAACACCCAAAACAGAAACTGCTAAAAAACCTTTTGCTCTGATAATCAATAATTTAGAGAGCGGTTTAATTAAAAATTTAAGAAATGTTTTCTTAATAAAAGTTCGTTTTTTAATAGTAAGTGGAGCTTCGGAATATATTAAAAAGCTTGCCCCAAAAATATTTAGTAGTATAATTACGAAGAAAAAAGCAGGCTCAGCCCAAATTCCATTCACGATATGAACAGATTTTCTCTTGCTGAATAAATATCCTATTAATTTTAATAAATTTAAGTCTTTCCTAATTATTTTAGAAGGATAATTTTGAATAATTTGAGAATTCCAGCCTTGTAATTTTCGATTTTCATCGTGTTCATGGGCATATATTACTTCAAATTCACCAAAATATTTTGATAGTTCATTAAATAAATCGTTTTGATGAAAACTTGGAATGTTCATCCAAATATGTAGAGAATTTGCATTCATGCTCGTTTTTGTTTTAAAATACTGAAGAAATACACAAAAAATCCAGGCATATTATAGATAGTCAGAAAAATAAAAACGGCATTTAGACCATCACGATACACTTGAATTACCATTGCGGCGAAACATAAATACAAAAATAAATTCGCAGATTGGGCATTTGTATTAAGAATTTTATAATACCACCGTGCAGAATATTTAGCGAATAAAAAGGGAATAAAAATGATGCCCAAAATCCCGAAATTTGCGTAGGATTCACCGTAAATTGTGGCAACTGAACCTAATTCTTTCAAATTTCGAGAGGGTGTTGAAATATCCGTCATCCATTGAACTAATGAAGGTTTATTTTCCCAAAATTGTCGTGGAATTGGTGAAAATAATAAGGTAAAATAGGTTGAACCATAATAGTATTCTCCGTGCTGGTCAATCAAGGTAAGCGTAGAAGCATACATATCTAAAAATGAAAAATCTGCATTTGCTCCAATTTTCAAACTTTCTCGATATTCTGATGCAAATTCAACCAAATCTTCTGTTGAAGCACCTTGTTGAATTAATTTACCTACATATTTCATCGGTAAGAAAACTAATATTCCTATTAAAGTTATGATTACAAAACGAGGAGAAAGCCATTTTTTATTTTCACGATGGAGATATAAAAATAAAAGAAATAAACAAGGACTTAAAACACGATAACGATGTTGTCCTTGAAAAGCAAGGATAAAAAGGCAAATGCCAATAATAGTCAAAGAATATTTTTGAAAACCGTATTTAAAAACAATTACTAAACAGCTCAGAATCAACCAATTCTGAGTATTCTGCAAATAAGAAGATTCACTCCAAGCACCAAAATTTATTTGAGCTTTACCAAATCCTGGAATATATAATTGAGAAAAAACACCCCAAATACCTATCGGAATTGTGATGAAAAGAACCAATTTCAGGATATTTTCATCTAATAAAATGACAGATTTTCTTATAACAATTGATACTCTGCGATTAGCTTCCCACAGCCATGCAATGGTCATTGAAATAAAACCTACGTCAGCTAACAAAGATGCTTTAATGATTTCGTGCGCTTCAATTTCAGTAAAATAGTCAATTTGTCCCCCTAAGAAAAAATTTGCCCCAGTCGTTAAAAATAAAATTCGGGCTGAAAATACAAAAACATGAAAGACTAAATAGGTAGTAGCAGGATGATAAATTGAGATTTTTCCGTGTCGAAATAATAACCAAGAACAAATAAAAAGCACCACTATATCAACGCCAGAGGCAAAAAATAGATTTTCTCTCATTTTAGCGATTATTTTTGAAGTAGCTGATTATAAATCTCTAAGACTTTTGAAGGGTAAGAATTTTCTTGGTTATCAGCAATAAAATCATCAATATTAGTTCTCAAATATTGGCGATACTCTTCATTTTGTAAATTCAGAATGGATTTGATTAACACATCTACACTTTTTATTTGGCACACCTCCCTTGTTTGAAATTTTCTTACATCATATTTATTTCCAACATTTTCGGTGATAATCACCGGTAATTTATGAGCTAATGCTTCCGAAACTGCCAGCGAATATGCGTCTGACAGACTTGGTAAAACAAACACATGGTATTCTGGTAGAATTTCAAGGATTTTAAAATTAGGCAATTTACCTAAAATTCTAATGTTTGGAAGGTTTAAATAAGGTCGAAAAATATTGATTTGGTTTGTTTCAATTTCTCCAATAACATCTAAATGAAACTCCGTATTTGGTAATTTTCGCATTGCCTCAAATAAATAAGGACAGCCTTTTTCGATGGAAACTTTACCCACAAAAATTAATTTAAGTGGTGATAAATTACCCCTTTTAAGTTGTTTTACTATTTTAGGGGGATTATTGAAGAGTCCAAAATTAGCTATATAAATTTTAGTTTTGGGATAGTATATCCTATACGATTCTGCTACATATTCAGAAGGAACAAGCATATTTTCCACGTTTTCCAATGATGCTAAGTCAGTATCTCTACTTTTGACAAAATGCGATTTTTCAATAGATAATCCAAATTCATCAAATGCTGATTCTAAGTTGGCACGTGCATGGTCAGGATGGGCGGCATATACATCTGCAATAAACTTTATTTTAGGGTTATTGTGTTGAAAGTTCCTTACAAATTGATGGTAATAGATTGGCCAATAATGTACTATATTTACTTCATCAGTAAATTTTTGAATCATATTTTTGAAAAAATATGTTGAAAATTGACTTTCAGTTTTATAATAATCAAATACAATTTGTTTACTCAGAAAGTATAGAAATTTATGAAAAAATGAAAAACTGTACGAAATATCAACCTCTTTATCCACACTTTTCACGGAGGGTTTCCAATAATTTAACAGTGATTTTTTTTTAAAAGCACTGAAAGTATAATATGATATGTCAATTTCTGGATTTTTCTTTAATTCTTCATATAAAAAAGTTGAGTGATCGGGTCGGGCTAATAATAGTGTTTTCATCAGATAATTTGTATAGAATTTTTCAACCATTTAAAGTCTTCATTTAATTTATTTCGGGAAGTATAGAACATTCTTTTGTAGGGAATACCTTTTTTATTAGTAAGAATAACAAGTCCCAGAAATTGACAAGAGGATGCCAAAGAGATAGCTATTGAAATACCTATTAATCCATGTATTCTTATCAATAAAATACTTAGACTTATTGATATAATCATTCCAATGGCTTCCACATAGCTCAATATTTCTGGAAATCCCATCCCTAAAATGCCTCCGCTCAAAACAGTTTTAGCATTAATAAATAAATTTCCAATGATAAGAATTTGACAGATAATAATTGATTCTGAATAAGCATTTCCAAAGACAATTGGAATGAGAGTGGGTAAACTTAAAGCAAAAATTATGTGTAAGAAAATGCTAAATATCCAATATTTTTTAAAGAATTTGATTGTTTCATTTATTTTTTCTTGTAAGGATTCTCTGCCAATTACTGAGGGCAACATAATTGTTTTAACGGCATTGGCAAAAATACCTGTAAAACCTGCTACGCTGATTGCAATGGTATAAATACCCAATTCTCGGCTACTCAAAAATACCCCAATTAAAAATTGGTCAATACGAGAATTTACTAATTGTGAAATATCGCCAAACCAAATTTTTACACTATACGTAAGTATTTGACGAATAAAATTGTAATCAATTTTGAATAAAAAATGAGTTAAAAGTATTTTATATAGAAAAAATACAGCAGTAATTAAATAAGAAAACTGAGTTATTAATTGTACATAAACGAGATTTTCAATGGATAAATTTTGCTGAAATTTTAGCCAAATAATACCAATACAATAGCCAATCGGAACGATACATTTTAGGGAGTTGGTAACTTTAAAATGGGAAGAACCTTGCAACATATAGGTCGCATACATGCCAAATAAACCAAATGGGACTGTAAATAAATACAAATGTCCAAGATGGATTGAGCCAACAAGATATTTTTGAAGATATAATTCTACAATAAACCAACCGAGTAAAAAACCTACAATACTTTGAATAAAACCAATTAAAACAAGGCTACTCCAAATTGCATTTTTATTAGAATTTGGCAATGCTGTAAAATAGACGGTGGCAGACGATAAGCCAAAATTAACGAAGTATTGAAGAATGGTTGGAGCAAAAATAATAGCTGCAAAGATTCCTCGCTGATTTGGACCAAGCCAACGAGCCAAAATAATAGAACCCACCAATCCGAGTATAGTTATCAGAAGATTAGCTCCAAGATTTTGTATAATATTTTTAAATTTCACGTAGAATTTATTTACCCAAATATGCCTAACGATTTATAATTCCTTACCAAAACATAAAAAATACTTAAAATCAATCCTAAAAATGCAAATCCAATCACCATTACAGAACGCTTTGGTTCGCTCTTTTTCACAGGAATTTGAGCGGGTTCAAGGACTTTGAAGATAGGAGTTTCACGGTGAACTTTAATTTTTGCTTCTTCTAATTGTTTGGCAAGTTCTGAATAAAGATTGTAGGATAAATCGACTTCATACTGTAATTTTTTCCCTTGATCCTTTGCAATATTTAAGAATAAACCTTTGTTTCTGTCTTGATAACTTGAATAGGAATACAGAGCATTATCGTATCTTCTTTTAGCTTCATTTAAACGTTCTCCCAAAAATTTTATGTCTTTCAACGTTTTTTCAGTACGGTAATTAACCACATAATTTGTTAAATAGTCTTGAGCATAACGAACAATAGTAGCTGCAATCACGGGATCTTGCATTTTTGCGGAGATACTGATTACGCCCGTTTTTTTATCTAAGGTAGTTCCAACTCGTTTTTGTAAATCTTTAATTAAATCATCTTGCTTTTTATCTAACCGAATTGTTTCTAAGGGAATTGTTTGGGGATTAATAATTGGCATATCCTTCTCTTTATCATCCGATTTACCAAAAATTCGAGTGCTTAATTCTTGATTTTCATTCTCTTCCATAAACTTTGACATAATCATCGTTTTTTTGTACTTGGAAGCATATACTTTCATATTCATCACATTCATCAAAAAGGGAGTACTTTGAAGGATGTTAGGGTATAAATCTGGGCGAACAGCATCAGTTCCGCCCATACCTCCTAAATCAACTCCTGCCAAGCCAGCTAAAGATTTGAATTTACTCAATCCACCAGCTGCATCTTTTGATTCTAATTCAGGAAGAATTTGAACCTGAGAAGCGTATTCGTTTGGAATATTTATAGCAATAAAAATTCCCAATGCTGCTGAAAAAATAGTAACAATCAGAATTGTCCATTTATTTATTTTGATGACCTTCAATATTTTACCAATATCAATAGTCATTTCTGAGTCTGTATTTTCTTGTATTTGATTCGTTTCCAATGGATTAATATTATTTATTTTTCAAGGCATTTAGAATGTTAATAATTACAAGTGAAAGAGATGAGACTGCCCCAACAATGGCGATTCTTTCACCCGTAGATAATTTATTTGCATTATCTTCACGTAACGCAGGGACAATAATTTCAGAACCCTGCTCTACTTTTGGGTAAGTAGTAAAAAACAAGAACGTTCTTGTTTGATCTGAAAACCCATTAGCATATCTTACAAATATTCTACGCTTCGAGGCTTTTTCAGTTAAGCCTCCTGCCTGTGCAATGTAAGCTCTGAGTCCTTGATTCGGACGATAAGCCACAGATATTGGGTTTAATAATTCTCCAGATAATTTAACTGTTTGTAACTCACGAGGTACAAATATACGATCTCCATCCAATAATAAAATGTTTTCTGTAACGGTAGGAACTTTAAGAATAATCGACAAATCAAGCGCAATTTTTGTTGAATCCCTACTAAATGTTGCTCCTTTTGGAAAAGCTCCATCTTTTAATCCTCCTACCAATTCAATTAAATCGGTAATTCTTTGATTCTTATCTTTAATAGTATATGTTCCCGGATATTTCACTTCACCTTCTATATATACAGATTTTTGATTCTCATATCTTGGCGACTTATGAACGTAGATTTTATCAAAAGGCTGTAAAACTACTTTGGCATCCTCTGTTCTAATTTTTAGGTCTTTATCTATTTCAAATGATTCAATTCTGACGTTTTGTTCATTATCTAATCCTAATGTATCGTATTTTACTCTTCTTGATAATTCAATTTTTGCATTACTTGCTCCGTCGGTAAAACCATTTGCCAAAACAATAATATCTGCAACCGTTAACCCTTCTACAAAATCAAATTTTCCAGCCTTATTAACTTCGCCTTCAATACTAATGATTCTTTTTTCTCTCAAAGATTTTATATTTCTAATCATAATGACATCTTCTCTTTTCAAGGCAATATCAGCAATTTCTCCTCTCATTAACTTCCCTAAATCAAAAGCAATTATAGTTATATCGTTGTCTTCTTTTTGACGGCTTATGGTTGCACGATTCATAAAAGCATCTTCTTTAAGTCCTTCGGCTCTTTTAATAAGTTCCTTAACGGTAGTCATTCCTTGTTCAATCGCAAAGTCTCCATCCCTAAATACTGAACCTTTGATTGTTACCCTATTTTCAAATCGTTCTAAAATTTTTCCAATCGTATATTTATCACCTCGTTGAGGCATAAAAGTGGCCACTTCATCCTGTGAAATATTTATTAATTTTAATTCTCTGGCAGTATTTCTTTTCAGACCAATCGTGTAAGTATAGGCTTTATCAGTGAATCCTCCCGCAAAACGCAGAAGGTCTTTTAAATTTTCGGATTTTTCAACTTCAAAAATCATAGGACGTTTTACTTCTCCCGAAACCTCCACACGAGTCTCATATTCTGCAATTCTGATAACATCTTGATCTTGTAATCTAATATTATCTTTTTGGTCGGCACGCAATAAAAAGTCATACAAATCTAAAATCTTCACTACTTTATTATCTCTGATTACTCTAATATTACGAAAAGAACCATTTTCAGAAGGACCTCCTGCTGCATAAAGTGCATTAAAAACCGACGCTAACGATGAAACTGTGTAAGTTCCAGGTTTAGTAACTTCACCTGTAATTGTAACTTTTATACTTCTAATATTCCCTAAAGTAATTTGCGCTGATACGCCACTTCCAGGCATATTAATTCCTTGATATAATTGACGTAAACGCCCTACAATTCTTTCGGAAGCTGCTTCAATCGAAAGTCCATTTACATAAATTGGACTAAGATTCAAGATTCTGATTGTTCCTTCGGTATTTACCTTCACTTTATAATTATCTAAAGCATTTCCAAAAATGTCAATATTCAATTCATCATCTGGACCTAATTGATAATTTTTGGGTGTAGCAATTCGTAAATCTGGTTCAAAAGATAATCCTCCAGCCGCAAACATAGACATTCCAAAAACTTTGGGTTTCAAAATATCAATTTCAACAGAATCTTCCGAAATTATTACGTCTTTATTATTTTCTATTTTATTATTTTCTATTTTACCCTTTTTATTTCCTACTTTATTATCCCCAGCTTGAACCGCTGTGGTTTGCCGAGAACCATTTTCTGATTCATTGGTATTTTTCTTAGCATTATCACTTGCAAGTTTACTAAGCCTATCTCGCATTTTAGCAACATCCGCAGGCGAATATCCTTGCATCAAAGCCGCTTTTTCAATCTGTGATTCATTCATACCACTTGCCTGAGCTTTTTGCATAAACTCCTTAATTTGGTCGTCGGTCAAATCATCAATTTTAGGCTTTTGGGCGAATGAACTCAAAGAAATCAACGACAAAAATATAAGTAAGGTCAGTCGTGGGAGTGATAATGAATATCTTGTAGGAATACTTTTCAGGTAACGGATCATTATAAATATTAATTTTCTAAATGATTTTATGAATAATTTTATGCAAAAGTAGGCATAAATCTTGATCTTGTTATAGTTAAACTATCAAACGGTTATAACCTTTGCATTAATTTTACGACCATTTTATCTTTCCAAACTCTGAAAGTTCCTGCTTGAATTTGCTCCCTCGCTTGCCCAACTAACCATAAATAAAAAGCTAAATTATGGACGCTACAAATCATTGCTCCAAGCATTTCGTCAGCTTTTAAGAGATGCCTAACGTAGGCTTTTGAGTAAAATTTACTGGCGTAACAGTCTAATCCTGAGTCTATTACAGAAAAATCGTCTTTCCATTTTTCATTTTTCATATTAATAGTTCCTTCTGTAGTGAATAACATACCGTTTCGAGCATTACGAGTAGGCATCACGCAATCGAACATATCAATTCCCAATGCGATTCCCTCTAAGATATTAGCAGGTGTGCCAACGCCCATCAAATAGCGTGGTTTATCTTTCGGTAAAATGTCCGTTATAATATCCGTCATTTCATACATCATCTCAGCGGGTTCTCCTACAGAGAGTCCTCCAATCGCATTTCCTTCTCGTTCAAAACTGGTGATTACTTCGGCGGATTTCACCCGTAAATCTTTATAAACACTTCCCTGTACAATAGGAAAAAGTGTCTGACTGTATCCATATTTAGGCTCTGTTTTATCAAAATGTTCACAACATCGTTTCAGCCAACGGTGCGTCATATCCATAGATTCACGGGCGTATCCATAATCGCATGGATAAGGAGTACATTCGTCAAAAGCCATCATAATATCTGCCCCAATTATTCGCTGAATATCCATTACTCCTTCTGGCGTAAAGAAATGCGTTGAGCCGTCAATATGAGATTTAAAAGTTACACCCTCCTCTTTAATTTTGCGTCCAGTTCCTGCCAATGAATACACTTGGTAACCTCCCGAATCTGTTAAAATGGGTAAGTCCCAGCCATTGAATTTGTGAAGACCACCCGCTTTTTCAATAATATCTAAATGAGGGCGAAGGTATAAATGGTAAGTATTCCCTAAGATAATTTGGGCTTTAATATCTTGCTTGAGTTCTCGTTGATGAACGGCTTTAACAGTCCCTGCCGTGCCTACAGGCATAAAAATAGGCGTTTGAATTTGTCCGTGGTCGGTCGTAATAACCCCAGTACGTGCTTTTGAATTGGGGTCAGTAGTTTGTATATCGAAATTCATGTTTTTAATTAACAGTAAATAATTATCAATTAATAGTTATCAGTGAACCGAAATTTACATAATGTATCATCTACTATTTTTCTTTGCGAACAATTTAGATAAACTCTGAAAACTACTCACAAAATTACAACATATTCATAAAAAGTATTCTCTATTCTCTGTTCTCTATCACTTAATGAACTATCTTTGCAATCCAATTTCACTAACTCCTTGATACATAATACTTTGATAACACTTTTACTCATCATCTTTATTGTATCTGTTGCATTTCAACTGTATTTTATTTTTTTCGTTTTTACTAAAATAAATCAGTACGATTCTCCTAAAAATAAAACTCTCACGCCCGAAAGCGTCTCTGTGATTGTTTGTGCGTGGAACGAATTGGAGAATCTAAAATCGTTGATTCCATTGCTCAATAATCAAGTATATCCAATTTTTGAAATTATCATCGTTGATGACCGTTCTTTGGATGGAACCTTTGATTATTTGTCAACACAATGTTTTGAATATAAGAATATTAGATTTTTGCGAATAGAAAAAACACCTTATCATTTATCCTCCAAAAAATATGCCTTAACGCTTGCAATCAAGTCGGCAAAATATAATAATATTCTTCTGACTGATGCTGATTGTCGTCCACAAAGCAATAACTGGATTACGGGTATGACTGCGTGTTTGACCCCTGATAAAGAAATTGTTTTAGGATTTTCGCCTTATTTTAAAAAGAAAGGGTTTTTAAATAATTTCATTCGTTACGAAACTTTCAATACTGCTGTTCAATATATATCATTCGCCATTACGGGTATGCCATATATGGGCGTTGGGCGAAATTTAATGTACCGAAAATCATTATTTTTGGAAAATAAAGGCTTTGCAAAACATACGAATATTATTGGAGGCGATGATGATTTATTTATGAATGACGTTGCTAACGAACAAAATACTGCAGTATGTTTGAATCCAGAAACCTTCATGTATTCATTTCCAAAAACAACTTGGCAAACGTGGTATAGACAAAAAATAAGGCACCTTTCGGTTAGCAAGCACTACAAATTACAGCATAAACTTAACTTAGGAGGATTAGCTATAAGTCAAATTTTAACGTGGCTTTGTTTCTTGATTCTACTACCTATTTTTTTTTATAAACCATTGGTTTATTGGATATTAAGTGTGTTCTTATTTCGATTAATTAGTCAATGGATAGTATTTATGAAAGTCAATAAACGATTAGATAGTACCCTCGCAATCATTACATTACCCTTCGGGGATGGCATTTTTGCACTATATTT
The DNA here is from genome assembly GCA_014376355.1 of Arcicella sp. Taxonomy (GTDB): domain Bacteria; phylum Bacteroidota; class Bacteroidia; order Cytophagales; family Spirosomataceae; genus Arcicella. The sequence continues at coordinate 10,456 of JACMRQ010000477.1, forward strand.
TCTACTTATGGGAATCAATAATTTTCTTCCAAGAAGACAAAAAATGAGGTGGCGATAGGTTAATTTGAGACAGGTTAGCCTGTACGATTTGAAAATGTGCTAATTTAAAAATTATTCGCCCATTCAAAATCTTGTTTAGGTGTTTCAATTAACTAATTCCCAAATCTTCAAATTACGCTGAAACAATTATCAAATTTTAAAATTAAAAATATGAACGATTCAACAATTATAGAAAAATACTTTCCAAGACTTACCGATAAGCAAAAGCAACAATTTGCTCAGTTAGGAGAATTATACGCAACTTGGAATGCCCAGATAAATGTCATTTCGAGAGCAGATATTGATAATCTCTATGAAAAACATATTCTTCACTCCTTAGCTATTGCCAAAATCGTAGATTTTAAAGACTTTACAGAAATTTTGGACGTCGGTACAGGCGGAGGTTTCCCAGGAATTCCTTTAGCGATTTTATATCCAAATTGTCAATTTTTATTGGTAGATAGCATTGGAAAAAAAATAAAGGTAGTAAATGAAATTGCCACTGCATTGGGCTTAGAAAATATAAAAGCCGAGCAAATGAGAGCTGAATTAGTGGAGGGAGAATTTGATTTTGTGGTAAGTCGGGCGGTGACAAAATTGTTGCCTTTTTATGGTTGGGTAAAGGGGAAAATCAACATCAACAATTACAACAAACTCAAAAATGGCATTTTGTATTTGAAGGGAGGCGATTTGAAAGAAGAATTAAAAGAATTGGGCAAGAAAAGTAGAGTCTTTGAACTCTCAGATTATTTCACTGAAGAGTTTTTTGAAACTAAAATGGTCGTTCATGTACCAATGACTTAATTTATTTTTGTACTTAAAAAACTGATAATCAAGCCTTTTGAAGATACTTTTCTATTTTTTCAAAAAATCATTTGCAGGATACATGATAAAAGCGTAGTTTTGCATCAAGATTAACAACAATCCTTCTTAGCTCAGCTGGTTAGAGCACATGACTGTTAATCATGGGGTCCCTGGTTCGAGCCCAGGAGAGGGAGCAATTGAAAATAATCAACAAGTATTAAAAAGGTTTAAAATATTGAATATCAATGTTTTAAACCTTTTTTCTTGTTATTGAAATTATCAGAATACGTGCTGATTCGTGTTGATTTGTGCGAATTGTTTTACTG
>JACMRQ010000478.1 GCA_014376355.1 Arcicella sp.
CGCCTTATTTCTATTCAACATTCTCGCAAGGTTCTGAAACACTAGATAATGAATCAGTCTCTACTAATAAGAAAAAAGTGGTTGTGTTGGGTTCTGGTCCTAACCGAATCGGGCAAGGAATTGAGTTTGATTATTCGTGCGTCCATGGAATTTTAGCGGCAAAAGAAGCAGGTTATGAAACCATTATGATTAACTCGAATCCCGAAACCGTTTCGACAGATTTTGATATTGCCGATAAATTATACTTTGAACCCGTTTTCTGGGAACACGTTTACGACATCATTCAACACGAAAAACCCGAAGGTGTCATCGTACAATTGGGCGGACAAACGGCGTTAAAATTAGCAGAAAAGCTTTCAAAGTACGGAATCAAAATTATCGGAACTTCTTTTGAAGCCCTTGATTTGGCGGAAGATAGAGGAGCGTTCTCAGCTTTATTACAACAAAATGAAATTCCTTTTCCTAAATTTGGGGTTGTTGAATCGGCAGATCATGCCGTAGAAATAAGTCGAGAATTAGGATTTCCTTTGCTGGTTCGTCCTTCGTATGTATTGGGCGGCCAGTCAATGAAGATTGTTATCAACGAACAAGAATTGGAAGAACACGTAGTTGATATTTTGAGAGATATTCCGGGCAATAAAATCTTGCTTGACCATTTCCTTGAAAATGCCATTGAAGCCGAAGCTGATGCAATATGTGATGGTGAAGATGTGTATATCATTGGAATCATGGAACACATTGAACCCGCAGGAATTCACTCGGGCGACTCACATTCGGTTTTACCTCCGTTTGATTTGTCAGAAAATGTGATTAAACAAATAGAAGATTATACGAAAAAAATTGCGCTTGCTCTAAAAACTAAAGGCTTGCTAAATATTCAGTTTGCCATAAAGAACGAAGTAGTTTATATCATTGAAGCCAATCCAAGAGCATCACGGACGGTTCCGTTTATTTGTAAAGCCTATCAAGAACCGTATGTAAATTACGCAACGAAGGTAATGTTGGGAGCGAAAATTAAAGATTTCAATTTTCAACCTAAGAAAAAAGGTTACGCTATTAAAATTCCCGTATTTTCATTCAACAAATTTCCAAATGTAAATATGGAATTAGGACCTGAAATGAAATCAACTGGTGAGGCAATTTATTTCATAGATTCCTTGAAAGATGATTTTTTCAGAAAGGTATATGGAGAACGGAATTTGTATCTTTCGAGATAAATTTTACAGTTTATCACAAAAAAGCCCTCTCAGAATATTCTGAAAGGGCTTTTTTTACGACATATTAATCTTAGAAATTCAATCCTGGAAAGTAGGCATTTGCTCCTAATTCCTCTTCAATACGAAGCAATTGATTGTATTTCGCCATACGGTCTGAACGAGAAGCCGAACCAGTTTTGATTTGACCTGTATTCAAAGCAACCGCTAAATCAGCAATTGTTGAATCCTCAGTCTCACCAGAACGGTGCGACATAATGTTTTTGTATGAATTACGTTTCGCTAAATTGATGGTATCAATTGTTTCAGTTAAAGAACCAATTTGGTTTACTTTTACCAAAACAGCATTAGCAATTCCTTGCTCGATACCCATTTGTAAACGCTTCACATTGGTTACAAACAAATCGTCACCTACTAATTGAATTTGTTTTCCTAACAAACGAGTTTGCTCTGCCCAACCAGCCCAATCATCTTCTGCCATACCGTCTTCGATAGAAATGATTGGGTATTTATCCGCCCAAGTTTTCCAGTAAGCCGCCATTTCCATGTTGTTCAATTGCTTACCGTCTGATTTTTTGAAAGTATAAAGACCCGTTTTTTCGTCATAAAATTCAGAAGCTGCTGCATCCATCGCAATAAAAATATCTTCACCTGGCTTGTAACCTGCTTTTTCAATAGCCTGCAAAACGATTTCGATAGCCTCTTCGTTAGATTTGATGTTTGGAGCAAAACCACCTTCATCACCTACGTTAGTTGAATATCCTTTCGATTTCAAAACACCTTTTAACGTGTGAAAAACCTCAGTTCCCATGCGTAATGCGTGCGAGAACGATTCTGCCTTTACGGGCATAACCATAAATTCCTGAAAGTCAATTGAGTTATCAGCGTGTGAACCACCGTTCAAAATGTTCATCATCGGAACTGGCAATGTGTTGGCATTAACCCCACCAATGTAACGATATAATGATAAACCAGACTCTTGAGCGGCCGCTTTCGCAACTGCCAAAGAAACGCCTAAAACGGCATTGGCTCCTAAGTTTCCTTTATTTGGCGTACCGTCCAAATCAATCATGATACGGTCAATCATACTTTGTTCAGAAACTTCCATTCCCCAAAGTTCCTCAGCGATTTTAGTATTTACATTATCAATGGCTTTCAAAACGCCCTTGCCACCATAAACATTATTATCGTCATCACGTAATTCAACGGCTTCATGAATACCCGTTGAAGCACCAGAAGGTACAGCGGCACGTCCAAAAGCACCGTCTTCGGTATGAATATCTACTTCGATTGTTGGATTTCCACGAGAATCCAAAATTTGTCTTGCGTGTACGGACTTAATTCCACTCATTTTGCTTAGATTTTGTTTTTGATTAGTACTGGACTGTTGAACGGAATTTTCATTTCATTCAAATATTTTACATTAATTTGGAATACAGATTTTACAATATAAACGAGATATTTCGTTACTCTTTTGAAATTTTATCATTCAAAATTAATCCTTTTTTCAAAATTGTTTGTACTTTTCCAATAGTTTAAATTAACAATAGCATTAATACTCAAAAAAATGAAAAATAATATTCGTTCTATTACATTTTTTGCCATATTATATTTTGCAAACCAAGCAATTAGCCTATCACAAGTTTTGTCAGCCGACGATTTTGAGAAAAAATATGCTGAAACACAAAACGCTCAACTCGTGGACGTTCGTACAACGGGCGAATATGGTGGAGGACATCTACCAAAAGCTAAAAATGTAGATTATAAAAGTCCAGATTTTACCGAAAAAATTCAGACTCTGGATAAAACAAAACCCATTTTTGTCTACTGTTTATCGGGTGGCAGAAGTGCCGAAGCCGCCAATATTATGCGACAAAACGGGTTCAAAGAAGTTTATGAAATGGGTGGTGGATATTTGAAATGGACAACCAAAATGAAACCTGTAGAAGGCGTTAAACCAACGGATTCAAAAAATGCCCTTTCGAAAGAATATTTAGATAATTTATTGAAAAGTGGGAAAGTGGTGATGTTAGATTTCTACGCAACTTGGTGTGCTCCATGTCTAAAAATGATGCCAACAGTTGATAAATTGAAGGCTGAATTAGGCGATAAAGTTATCATTGAAAAAGTAGATTCAGATGCCAATAAAGCATTAGTAGCGGATTTTAAAGTAGATGAAATTCCAACATTTTTAATTTTTAAAGACGGCAAAATAGTCATGCGAGCCGTTGGTTTTCAGACGGATAAGGCTTTGAGGGAGATGTTGGAGAAGTAATATATTGTTATCAGTTTAACTCATGGCATGACTTTGTGAGTCATGCCATGAATATATGACCTACCCACAATCCACATCCACCACCACCGAAATCCCCTTAAAATCCTTCGATAATCTAATATTCATTACCTCCTCGGCAATAAATTCTTTGGCGGCTTTTAAGTTTAAAGTCTTCTCTAATTTAATCATTATTTCAAATAAAAACTGATTTCTGATGCGTTCTATCAATGGTTTTTCTGGACCTAAAACTCTTTGCTTACTTAATTTTTCGGATAATTTATTCGCTAAAAAAATAGCGGCTTTTTCAGCAATTGGTTCATCTATGTGTTTAATAATCAGTTTAATAAGTCTGGTAAATGGCGGATATTGAAAATCCTCTCGCTCTTTTATTTCGTCTTTGTATAGACCCACATAATCGTTTTTAATAATTTGAGTAAGGATTTTTTGAGCAGGATTATTGGTCTGAATTAATACTTTTCCTTGCGTACTTCTCCGCCCCGCCCGACCCGAAACTTGAGTTAATAATTGAAAAGCTCTTTCAGCCGAACGGAAATCTGGAAAGTGAATCATGCGGTCGGCATCGAAGACACACACTAAGCTAACTTTCTCAAAATCAAGCCCTTTTGCTACCATTTGCGTACCCACAAGCATATCTACGCCTCCACTTTCCACTTCATTTATCAGCGTTTGGAAGGCAGATTTGGTACGAGTTGTGTCTAAGTCCATACGAGCAATTTTGGCAGATGGATATAACACTTGCAATTCTTCCTCAATTTTTTCAGTACCATAACCTCTTGTTCGCACTTTTGCAGAACCGCAAGCCTGACAAGTTCGAGGCATAGGTTCGTGAAATCCACAATAGTGACATCGCAACTCTTGACC
>JACMRQ010000479.1 GCA_014376355.1 Arcicella sp.
CTCCCACAAAAAGCACTTCAATGCCAGGATTAATTTCTTTCAAAGCATTGGCAGTGGCAATGGCTGGATAAGTGTGTCCGCCCGTTCCTCCACCTGAAATAATAATTTTTGGCATAATTTATTTTTTACAAAACTGCATCCCTAACTTTGTCTTTACTTACTGAAATAATAATCCCAATCATTGCCCCAGTGAATAAAAGCGAACTTCCTCCCATACTCAAAAGAGGTAAGGGTTGTCCCGTAACAGGTCCTAAACCAGTTGCTACGCCCATGTGAACCATCGCTTGAATGACCAAACTGAAGGTTAATCCAGCCGATAATAAGCCCCCGAAGGCTCGTCCCGAACTATCCACTGCTTTCATACCCCGATAGAGAAACCAAAGGTATAAACTCATTACAAACAGTCCGCCAATCATACCCCATTCTTCAATAATAATGGCATAAATAAAGTCAGATTCTGATTCACTCAAAAAATATCGTTGTTGACTTTTCCCTGGGCCTCTTCCCGTGAGTCCACCGTTGGCAATGGCATAATAACTCCTTTCTATCTGATAATTTTCGTCCTTATCGGCATCTTTTTTCTTCTTTCCATTAACATTTTTAATGAAATTAGAAATACGATTACGAGCCGTTTCAATTCGAGAACCCGTACCAGTCATAACCAAAATCGTTCCTGCTAAAAATAAACCGATGATTACCATTCCAATAAATTTTAGAGGAACTCGACCAATAAACATCAATAGAAAGCAAGTGGCACATAGTAATAATGCAGTTGAAACATTGGTAAGGGCAATACAGGCAGAAACCACAATAATTTTACCCGCCATCGGCACTACGTCATTAAATTGATATTCCAAATGCTGACGTTTCGCTAACATAAATGCCAGATTGGTAATAAGGGATAATTTTGCAATATCAGAGGGCATAAAAGTCATACCGCCTAAGTGAATCCAACGGTTTGCATTGTTGATTCCGTGTTCAAATCTGAACGCATATAACAATAAAATTACTGACAAAATGACTCCAATATTAGAAAAAACGGCAAATTTATGGTAATCAAGACGGTGAAAAAACCACATGGCTCCCAAGCCAATACTCATATAAATTGAGTGTTTGATAACCAAGAAAAATACATTTCCACCATCTTGAACGGCAAGTCGTCCAGATGCACTTGCCACAACCACAATACTAATGATGGATAAAGCAGCAATAAGTGTCCAGATTTGGTAGTCGCCCTCCAAGTTTTTTTTGAACCAAGTAGTCATTTTTTAAAGTATTTTTAAGGATTTTTGTAATCAGCTACTTGATAATTTGTAAATTTTTAATTTACAAATTATCAACTCACAGTTTAGCATTAATTCAAGCATGAGCTTCTAACCACTCTTCGCCATTTTCATAAATCTCTTTTTTCCAAATTGGTACAACTGTTTTTAAGGTATCAATCAACCATTGGCAAGCCTCAAAAGAGGCTACTCGGTGTGGTGTTGAAACGGCAATTACTACTGCCACATCGCCAATTTGAAGCACGCCTTTGCGGTGAATCATCACAATTTTTTCAATATCCCAACGCTCACGGGCTTGATTGGCAAGTTCTTCCATCTTTTTTACCGCCATTACATCATACGTTTCAAACTCTAAACGGACTACTTCTTTGGCATTATTGTGATTACGGACAGTGCCAATAAAAACATCAATTGCTCCAGCACGTTCTGATTGAGCCGCATCTATACACGCTTGAATATCAATGGTTTGGTTGGATATTTTTATCATTTTTTCTCTAATTCAACAAATGAATATTTATACAAATGTTTTTCATCCGTCTCAA
>JACMRQ010000059.1 GCA_014376355.1 Arcicella sp.
ACCACAAATTAGCGAATTATATTCGGGTGGAATCTTCAAAAATTCGAGAAATAACATCTATGAATTTTCGTTAGAAGGCTATTATCGAAGTACCGAAAACGTCTTAGATTTCAAACCAGGGGCCGATTTCTTGTTTCAGCCTTATATCGAAACCCAAACTTTGCAAGGAAAAGGCAAGGCGTATGGCGTGGAATTAATGGTGAGTAAAAAAAAGGGAGAAATAACAGGTTGGGTAAATTATACTTATTCGAGAGCTTTGAATCAAATAAAACAAAGTGGCAGATTTGATGAGCAAATCAATAGTGGAAATTGGTATGCAACCAATTATGACCGACCGCACAGTTTCAACGCTACCGTGAGTATTTCGCAAGGAAGCCACCACGAATTTGGCTTTACATTTGTGTATAATACGGGCAGACCGTTTACCGTTCCAGAGGGTTTTGTGGAATATAATAACGTAAAATATCCGTATTATGTAGAAAGAAATAATGACCGAATTAAGGATTATCACCGATTAGATTTCTCGTGGACCATTCGGAATCCAAGTATGCAAAAGAAGCGTTGGGAAGGTTCTTGGACTTTTGCCGTCTATAATTTATACGGAAGAGCCAACGCTTATTCCGTTTATTTGAGGCCTGAAAATGGATTGAAAGCCTACCAATTAACAATTTTTGGCTCACCAATTCCTTCGCTGACGTATAATTTTAAATTTATGTAGATTTTGTCTTTAGATAACTTTAATTATGAAAATATTACTCCCGCTTTTGACAATTATAGTCTTATTCTTTAACTGTTCAAAATCAGATAATAGTGTTGCTATAATTCCTGTAATTCCGCCCATAATTCCGTCTGTTATTGGTAATAACGATATGGACTTTTGGCTCACCAAAGGCGATCAAAGTGCCTTGTTACAAAAGCAATCAACCACTTTGACCTTTGGAACAAACACCAATTCTTATACAGATATTGACGTTGATTCAACTCGTCAATATCAAACAATTGATGGTTTTGGTTTTACGCTCACGGGGGGAAGTGCTGCTGTAATTAATCAAATGAATGCCGCTTCAAAGGCTGATTTACTGCAAGAATTATTTGGAAATGGCGAAAAATCTATCTCCATTAATTATCTCAGAATCAGTATTGGAGCATCTGATTTGAATGAAATGCCTTTTACTTACGATGATATACCATCGGGGCAAACAGATTTGAACTTAGTTAATTTTAGTCTTAATCCTGATAAAAAAGATGTAATTTCTTTATTAAAAGAGATAGTCTCGATTAATCCAAAAATCAAAATTATTGCCACACCTTGGTCGCCTCCCGTTTGGATGAAAGACAAGGATTCCTTCGTAGGTGGAAGTTTGAAACCAATTTATTACGACGTTTACGCTAAATATTTTGTGAAATACATTCAACAAATGAAGACGGAAGGTATTACAATTGAAGCCATTACCCCCCAGAATGAGCCGTTGAATCCAAACAATAACCCCAGCCTTTTGATGACTGCCATTCAGCAAACTGAATTTATCAAAACTAATTTAGGGCCTGCTTTTAAAACGGCTAACATTACCACTAAAATCATTGCATACGACCATAATTGCGATGTGCCAGACTATCCACTTACCGTATTAAATGATGCCAAAGCCAATGCTTTCGTGGATGGTTCGGCGTTCCATTTATACGCTGGAAATATAGCTACTTTATTGACCGTTCATAATGCTTTTCCTGATAAAAATGTGTATTTTACTGAACAATTTACTGACTCAAAAGGTGATTTTAGTGGAGATTTGAAATGGCATTTAAAGAATGTAATCATAGGTTCGATGCGAAATTGGAGCAAAAATGCGTTGGAATGGAACCTTGCGAATGACCCTAATTTCAGCCCGCATACGCTCGGCGGATGCACTACTTGCAAAGGAGCTTTAACCATTGGATTGGGGTCGCCTGTGACTCGAAATGTAGCTTATTATATTGTTGCCCACGCTTCAAAATTTGTCCCTGTTGGTTCTATTTGTATAGCCAGTAATAATGCAGGGAATTTACAAACTGTAGCCTTTAAAACACCTAAAGGTAAGAAGGTTTTAATTGTTGAAAATGATGGAAATATTGAAGCTTTTTTCAATATTAAATACAGAAATAAATGGGTTACCACTCAATTACCAAGCGGTGCCGTGGGTACTTATGTTTGGTGAATAAACACAAAAAAATCGGAACAATGTTCCGATTTTTCATTATACACTACTATTGAATAATCCAAAATTATTGCCTTAAATATCAAATATTATCTGCCTCTGAATACCACTTCTTTTTAAACCAAAATGCCACTCTAACCAATAAAATCAAAGCTGGCACTTCCACCAAAGGTCCAATAACTCCCGCAAAGGCTTGTCCACTATTAATGCCAAATATTCCAATGGCTACGGCAATGGCTAACTCAAAATTATTTCCCGTTGCCGTGAATGAAATAGCAGTATTTTTAGAATAATCAGCTCCCATTTTTTTGCCAATCACAAAACTTACCAAGAACATAATGATAAAATATATCACCAATGGAATGGCAATTTTCAAGACATCAAATGGAATTTGTACAATTAATTTTCCTTTCAAACTGAACATCAAAACAATCGTGAAAAGTAATGCAATTAAGGTAATGGGAGAAATAAATGGAACGTATTTATTATTAAACCACTCAATACCTTTCCACTTAATTAAGAAATATCGACTGGTAATTCCTGCAAAAAATGGAATGCCCAAATAAACTAAAACACTCTCGGCAATTTGTGAGATAGTAATATTTACCTCCATGCTTTTAACGCCAAAATAGGGTGGCAGAACGGTGATGAAAAGATAAGCATAAAAACTGTAAAAGAAGATTTGAAAAACGCTATTCAAAGCGACTAATCCAGCGGCATATTCACGGTTTCCTTCCGCTAATTCATTCCAAACGATGACCATAGCAATACATCGGGCAATTCCGATTAAAATCAAGCCAACCATGTATTCGGGTTGATTATGGAAGAAAAGAATGGCTAATAAAAACATCAAAATTGGTCCAATTATCCAATTTAACAAGAGCGAAACGCTTAATATTTTTGTGTTTTTAAAAACTTCACTCATGTTTTCAAAACGGACCTTCGCCAAAGGTGGATACATCATTAAAATAAGACCAACGGCTAAGGGAATATTGGTCGTTCCACTCGAAAATGAGTTTACAAATTGAGAAGATTCTGGTAAAAAATAGCCAATGCCCACGCCAATAAACATAGCTAAAAATATCCAAAGGGTTAGATATTGATCTAAAAAACTCAGTTTTTTTCGTTGAGTTGGATTACAATTAATGGCACTCATAAATTAGGGATTTATTGCTTGTTCGTACTGTTCAGCCGAAAGTAAATTTTTTACTTTCTCCATATTCACTATGGCAATTTTCATTTTATTAAAGTCTAAAATTTAAGGTTAACAGCATTCTGTTTTTTTCTTTTCTAACGACAATAAAATAGTATCAAAATACTGCTTTAAGATTTCAATTGCTTTTTCGTCAATACAGTAGCAAATGGCAGTGCCTTCAATTGTTCCTTTTATAATTCCTGCGTTTTTTAATTCCTTCAGATGTTGGGATATAGTAGCTTGTGCCAAAGGCAATTCACTAACAATATCCCCACAGATACAAGTATCCACTTTTAGTAAATAATCAATAATAGCCAACCTTGCAGGATGCCCAAGTGCTTTACTGATGTTTGCCAACTCATTTTGTTGAGTAGTAAAATATTGTGTTTTTGTTAAACCCATTGAATTATATTATTATATTGCAATATTACGATAAATATTTGGTATTTATTATTAATGAATTAATCAGTTTTAGGATTAAAAATAAAACCTTTTGGAATAAAATCTATTCATTCCAAAAAATAATTTTTACTTTTACTTAAATAATAATTTTATCATTAACATCTAACGGAAATTGTCATGGCAAAAGGAACTGGAATGCAGAAGGCTGTTAAAAAAGAGCCTCTGAAAACTGCGAAGGAAAAAAAAGAAGAAAAAAGAGAAAAAAAAACTAAGAGGGATTAACTCAAGAACACCATATTCTGGTGTTCTTTTTATTTATAAGCATTATGGCAGTTAAAAGAATAAGTATTGAAGATTTCTTGGAATTAGCAAAAACGAACGTAGTTTTAGACGTGCGCAGTCCAAGCGAATACGCTCACGCTCACATACCTAATGCCCAAAGTCTTCCTTTATTTTCTGACGAAGAACGAAAAGTTGTTGGTACGGCATATAAACAATTGAGCCGTGAAAATGCTATCAAATTTGGCTTGGATTACTTCGGCCCAAATATGCGAAAAATGGTTGAAAAAGTGGAATATCTTTCAAAAGTATCTGACAGTAAGCCACATACCTCTAAAAAAATTCTTATACATTGCTGGCGTGGTGGTATGCGAAGTGGAGCCGTTTCTTGGCTTTTGGATCTGTATGGATTTCAAGTTTTTACGCTTGAAGGTGGTTATAAAGTATATCGGAACTGGATTTTACAACAATTTGAAAAGCCATACAACTTCAAAATTATTGGTGGCTTTACAGGTTCCGGGAAAACGCCTTTATTATTTGGTTTACAGAAAAATAATCAAGCAATTATTGATTTGGAAGGTTTGGCTAATCATAAAGGTTCAGCTTTGGGAGGCATTGGACAAGAAGCACAACCCTCACAAGAAATGTTTGAAAATTTATTGGGAATGGAATTATCAAAATATGTTGTGCAAACCCAAATTTTCTTAGAAGATGAAAGTCAGCGAATTGGGAATATGCAAATTCCGATGGCAATGTGGCACAATATGCGTAAAAGTTTAGTTTACTTTATAAATATTCCTTTTGAAGAAAGATTGGATTATTTAACGAAGGAATACGGCAAACAAGCAAAATCAGAGTTAGTAACTGCTATCATGCGAATTCAGAAGCGTTTGGGTGGCTTGGAAACCAAAAATGCCATCAATTATTTATTAGAGAATAACTTTAAAGAGAGCTTCAGAATCTTGTTAAAATACTATGATAAATGGTATGAAAAAGGGCTTTATAATCGTGAAAATTCGGAAGAATTAATTCAAAAAATTGAATGTCAAATAGTTGATAACGAGGTTAATACAAATATTTTAATGAAATTTATAATATAGCGTACGGATTATTAAAAAATGGAACAAATAAAATTAACACAATATTCACACGGGGCAGGTTGTGGTTGTAAGATTTCACCGCAAGTTTTAGATATAATTCTGAAAGGCAATATTGCCATGCCCGATAATAATAAATTAATTGTCGGAAATCATAGTAAAGATGATGCTGCCGTTTTAGATATGGGCAACGGAACGGCACTGATTTCGACGACAGATTTCTTCATGCCTATCGTGGACGACCCTTTCAATTTTGGCAGAATTGCCTCCGCAAATGCCATCAGTGATGTTTATGCAATGGGAGGAAAACCCGTCTTAGCAATTGCCATCCTCGGTTGGCCCATCATTAAACTATCTCCCGATGTGGCTCAACAGGTCATCGACGGCAGTCGTAGTATTTGTAAAGAAGCGGGCATATCCTTAGCGGGCGGACACAGCATCGACTCACCCGAACCCATTTTTGGCTTGGCGGTGAACGGCATTGTTCCCATCGAGAATATCAAACAAAACAACAAAGCCCAAGACGGAGACATCCTGTTTTTAACCAAACCTTTGGGTGTAGGAATTTTGACAACTGCTGAGAAAAAAGCTATTCTTAAAAACGAACATAAGGATTTGGCGGCTAATCAGATGATGCAACTCAACAAAGTGGGCGAAGAGTTAGGCAAATTAAGTTCAGTAAATGCCATGACGGACGTGACTGGTTTTGGACTTTTAGGACACCTTACTGAGATGGCTGAAGGTAG
>JACMRQ010000060.1 GCA_014376355.1 Arcicella sp.
ACGGTTTAGTACAGTAAAAATTCGTTATCGGCGTAAGAGTTTAATAAATAATTTTAAAAGTAGTTTTGTGAGTGACTAATTAGTGTTAACATAAGTCAAAAAGCCTCGTTGTCACTTTTAAACGAGAGGATACATACAATACAAACACATAAGTATTCATACTACAAACCTTAATATTTTTAAATCAAATAAGCATATATTTCGAAAATGTTTAGCGTGTAAAAGTCAATATGTGAATTTTAGATTCATTGAACGACTTCAATTTAAATTATTATAAAAAAAATTACGGTTGCCTTTTTCGATTCCATAGTAGACAATTCTTAACAATAAACTGTCTGTAAATTATTTGATAATTGCTGAAAAACAACAAATTTACAGATAATTCCATACGATAGTATATCATCAAAATATTTTATCGTGTAATTTGATTTTATACATACACTTTTATAAAGATAATATACCTATATGATAATGAACATTTCTGTTCTTATACTTGCTGATCAGCAAGAACAAGCTACTGAATTAACTAACCTACTAAAGAATATACCCTACATTTCTACCATTAAGGTTAGCACAAATCCAGTTGAAGCATTGAATCACTTTTTATCTGAAAAAATCGATTTAGTTTTTTTTGACATGGAAACCGCTGAAATAAATGGGTTGGAGCTATTAGCATCTTTTCAATTTCCCCCAACAATTGTAATCTCTTCACGTCCTGCTTTCGCAATAGCTTGTTTTGATAATAATTCGGTCATCGATTTTATTGAAAAACCTATGAAAATGCTAAGATTAATGCGAGCATTAAATAGAGCTACTAAATACATAAGTATGAATACTATCACAAATGACTATGTATATTTGAAAACAGGGAGCAAGACAAAAAATTTCAAGATTGATAGCATCCAATATATTGAGGCAGATGGGATATATTGTAAAGTTTGGATGAACAATGGCTCCTTTTCTCATGTGAACGATAACATAACAGAAATGGAAAATAAATTACGACATACAAGGCTAATACGCTTGCACAAGTCATTTATATTTAATCTTAATCATATAAATACATTTAATAGTAGAAATATATGGATTGGAGATAAACAGTTTTCTTTAGGAGTTACGTATAGAAGTAAATTGGGCAACATATTAAATATCAATTCTTTTGAATGAAGATGTTTAGTTAAACATATGTTCAAAATTATTTTAAGCAAAAAGCATGAGTAGCCAACTAAGACTAAATATTTTTAGCGTATAATGCCAATTCTTGTTAAAGTAATTTCTAATGTACTAACCAAGCAAAACCATTTCAAAATCAAAGTGGTTTTGCTTGGTTAGCATATTCAAGAAGAGTCTCAAAATCAGCATCAGAGGCTTTTAAGATTTTGCAATCACCTTTTATTGACGCTTTGCACACTCTTCTTTGCAGTATTTGGTTTGAATGGTATAGGAAGTAAAATATCGTTTTATTTATCGAAACAAATACAAACAACCCTTATTCATGGTGCTTACCCTTTAGGTCTAAACTACCTAAAATTAATTTAAAAAAACAGAGATAGTAAAATAATGCCTAATTATTTACAGTTTCAACGATATTTCACTTAATTAATATTTTTGACAATTTGCTTATATATTTATGACATTTCAACTAACATATATGTGATATGATTAATTGTGGATTGAATTTTGATAACAAACATTTTCTTTTAACATAAAAAGCCATTTCAATAGACAAATTTATGTTTTTATATTACATTTTAATCCGTTTTGTTCTAAAATAGAGAATAAGATACTTATTGGCTTAATATTCGAGCATAAATATATAATGTTGGCAACTGTGACCGAACATTATCAATTTAAGTTTTGAGAGAGCCACAATTTAGAAAAGAAATACCACAAACTTCAATATGAGGTTCGCTTACAATTATTGAAACAACCCAAACGAGAAGGGAATCGAAATATAAAATTATCGTAACGAAAAGTTGGTGAGTTAATGCGAGATAATGGTTGAAAAGTTTTTAAACCGTCCAAATTTTCACCTACAACAACGAATGGTAAACAAAGAAAATAGGTTTGTAGAAATTTGTTACTAAATCAAACAAAATCGACAGAGCCTAATCAAGTATGAATACCAGATATCGCCGACATATTTTTAAAAAATAGTCTTCTGGCATTTCCCTTGGCTAGACTTATTAGCTCAAGCAATTTTGTTAAGTTTATAAGCAGCGCAAACATTAGGTTAGCTATTATAAGTATAATATTAAAAAGTAAAATGTAAAGAAGGAGATGAAAGTTAACGTTGCGAGCGAAGACAATCCTTTAGTTGTTATTTTTAAGCTCTTAACTTATAGTTAAGAGCTTATTTTTTTCTTCTTATGTATAACTCAATTGGTTAGGGTCTATGGCATGTTTGCGAAACTAAGGAATCAAATAATAGATGTGAATTCAGCATTGGATATAAAAAGATTCATTCAAATCATTGAAATGAAACACAAAATGATAGTTAACCTCCACCAAAACAATAGAAATAGCTTAAGGATACATATATTTAGGCGACTATATTTACAGTTTTCTTAAAAAAAAGATTTTTTCGGATAGTTTGACACCTTGCATAGACTATGAAGCCACTCGTTTAAAGTATTGCCCTATAAAGAGATAAAAATCCCACACGAATCCATTTATTTACCTAATTCAACTATCAATCAAATTAGTATGGTATACTTCTTAATGACTCGTTTAGCGTGCCAATTGAAACTTAATGTAAAATTTGAAGTAAATACTTCTGATAAAGTTCATCATAACTTAAAAAATGGTTACAAAAGCATCTCACGACCTTGGTCTAACATAATTTGATTTCTATTTCAGAACCATCCTTTTTGTAAAGCGATGGGAGGACAAGACTAAAAATTACTAAAAATGGCTTCCCAAATTAATTGGGAAGCCATTTTTAGTGGAAAATAAAAAACTATGATTTCTTTAAAATCGCAAAGAATTGTAAACCAAAACCTGATAAAACGATGATTGGTCCGAGAGTAAGTCCTAAAAATCCGAAACCGAATTCAGTTTTATCGAGGCTCATTATAAAAAAGCCAATTAGAATAATGGCAATTCCCGCTAACATTAGGGCATAATTCGTTTTTCCAAAAGGAAGTTTTTCTTTATTAGTCATGGCATATTATGTGTTTTTAAAGGAAAATTCCTTTAATTTCTTTTATTTCTTTCTTTCAATATAATTCATCTAATGATAATTTCAAGTATCGTTCTACAGACTGAAAAGTACTTAAAATACCTACTAATGTTCCAATAGTAAGCAAAACAATTATAAGAATAATCAATTTGCTAGGTTCTTGCAAAACACCCAAACCTTCAACTTGCTGAACTGCAAATTGCTGTAAAATTATTAACAAAGTACAAGCTGCCAAACCACTTATTAAGCCCTGCAATGCCCCTTTCACAACAAATGGCTTACGAATAAATGCATTGGTTGCTCCAACTAATTGCATACTTCTAATCAAAAATCTTTGAGAATAGAGTGATAATTTAATAGTATTATTCACCATTACCACAATAATTATCAATAATAAAACTACAAATACGGAAAGAATGAGATATATTTTTGAGATATTTTTATTAATTTCATCAGCTATATTTTCGACGTATGCAACTTCATGAACTCCTGATATTTTTTCTAAATCAGTTTTTATTGCCTTCAGATTTATTTCTGTAAAAAATTCTTCTTTGATTTTAACAGAATATGAATTAAAAAGAGGGTTATTATTTCCCAAAAGTTTTCGATAATCTTCTCCCGATTCTTTGATAAATTGCTTGGCAGCAACTTCTTTAGATATGAAGTTAATTTGGGGTGAATTATCGTTTTTTAATACAAAATGACGATTAGCTATTATCTTAAACACAGAATCTAATTTACTGATTGTCAAATCATTATCAAGATATACTTGAACTTCTACATTCTGTTTTAAATACTCAGCTAACTTTCGAGCATTGAGAGTTAGTAGTCCACAAAGTCCAATCAAGAACAAAGCAATCGTCAAACTGATGATAACCATTGCATTGGGGGTACTGCCTAATTTTTTAATTTTGGACATAGCTTAACAATTAATAGTAATCAGTTAACAAATATTAGTTAATAATCATTGAACACGAAATTGGATTAGTGTTATTCACAAAAATAACATTTTTTTGTTCTACATGAATCTATCTTAACGCTTTTTAACATAAAAAGCCAACATAGAAGTTGGCTTTTTGAAATTATTTCATGTGACTTTAATATAAACTGCTGATTATTAAAAATTTAAACAAATAATTTTCAATTGTTTGTTATTGGCAATTCTTAATTTCTTCTGTCCAATTCATCTCTAATTTTAGCTGCTTTTTCATATTCTTCATTACTGAGCGCTTCTTTCAACATTGTATTAAGTATTTCAATTGGATTTTCTTTCAACAATTCACCAAAAGATTTTTGAGGTTTTGCTTCCTCTTCAAAATCTTCCATTAAATCATCCTTTGATGATTCATTAATCGAGATTCCTGCCTCTGATAGAACGTTTTCAAACGTATAAATAGGTACATTAAAGCGTAAACCTATAGCAATTGCGTCAGATGGGCGTGCATCAACAAAAGTTTCTTTAATGCCATCAGAACAATGAATTTTAGCAAAAAAAACGCCTTCTTTTATGTCGGTAATTGAAATTTCACTAACTGAATAATGAAAAGTTCGAGCAAAAGATTTGAATAAATCATGCGTCATGGGACGATTTGGCTCAATTTTTTCAATTTCTATGGCAATTGCTTGAGCCTCAAACATTCCAATAATGATTGGCAATCTTCGAGGACCATATTCTTCTCCAAGAACCAAGGCAAATGAGCCAGTTTGTGACGAACTTGGCGAAAGCCCTAATATTTCTAATTTAATTTTCTCCACCTTTTGGTTATTCTCTGATTTATAAATATTGCCTACAAAGATATAAACCCTAAATTTTTTAAAAAAGTTTTCTTTCGATTCATTACAAATAAAAGCGTTAGAAAATTTGTGTCCGAAAATATTCTATTGAATTATGAGTTTAATAATTCTGTAAATCGTTAATAGTAAAAATAAATCTGTTTCATTTTCACTATTTGACTCGTTATAACTCCTACTTTACAATTACCAAATTAAAATACTATAATGCCTTAACTGCCTTAGTCAATCTTGGTAAAATATCAAAAACATCTCCTACAATACCGTAATCTGCTGCTTTAAAGAATGGAGCTTCGGGGTCTTTATTAATTACTACAATCACTTTTGAAGAATTTACACCCGCCAAATGCTGAATTGCTCCTGAAATACCTGCGGCAATGTATAAATTTGGAGAAACTTTAATACCCGTTTGTCCAACGTGTTCGTGGTGAGGTCGCCAATCTAAATCAGAAACTGGTTTTGAACAAGCCGTAGCCGCACCCAAAGCATTTGCTAAGTCTTCTACAATGCTCCAATTTTCAGGGCCTTTCAATCCACGACCTGCTGAAACTACTAAGTCAGCTTCTGGTAAAGAAATTGCTCCTGATGCTTTGTGGGTTCCTGTAACTTTTACCGCAAAATCAGTTTCTTTCAGGGTTGGCGAAAATACTTCAACTGTTGCCAAATTATTCGATTCTACTACGGTAACAGCATTTTTTTTTACTGCAATAATTTGTTTTTCGCCTCTCATTTCAACTTTTGCAAATGCTTTACCCGTGTAGATACTGCGAGTTACTTTAATGCCATTTGAAAAATCTGGAAGTTCAGTAACGTTAGAGACAATTGAGGCTTTCAATTTTGCAGCTACTCTGGCAGCAACAGCGTTTCCTAAGGAAGACATCGCTAAGATGATAGTTTCTGCACCTTCGTGGGTTACAGCAGACGATAATACATCTGAGTAAGCCTGGATATTTCCATTAGCAAGACGTGAATCATTGGCGTGAAGCACTTTGGAAGCCCCAAAATTACCCGCTTTAGCCAATTCCTCATCTGTAGCTGTTCCAATGGCTAAAACAGTTGCAGAAGTGCCTTTCAATTTAGCCACTTCTGAACCATAATAAACGGCTTCGAGCGATGATTTTTTCAACGCTCCATTATCTATTTCTGTGAATATTAAGACTGACATATTTGTAGTTCTGTTTTTAATGTTCTGCATTTATTCAAATACAGGACTATTGAATAATTTTATATAAAAGATTAATTTCGCCTTTCATGAAACAAACTTCTCCGAAAGGTTTGAAACTTATAAAATTTTAATTAAGTCAATTATTATAAAACCTTAGCTTCACTTCTTAGAAGCCCAATTAAATCCTCGGCATTTTCAGCAAGAATCATTTTACAAGCCCCTTTTGGTGGTGGTAACATATATTTTTCAGTAAAAGTCATCTCTTCTCCTACAGGTTCAACCACTCTTAATGGTTTAGTTCGTGCAGTCATAATTCCACGCATATTTGGAATTTTCCACTCCGCAATTGGCTCCTGACAACCTAAAACCAAAGGTAAAGAGGCTTCAATATCTTCTTTTCCACCTTCAATTTCACGAGTCATTTTGGCAGTTGTTCCGTCAATTTCTAATTTCATAATAGGTGATAAAGAGGGTATTCCTAACATCTCTCCAACCAATCCGTGAACAACTCCACTATTATAATCAATTGATTCACGTCCCATCAATATCAGGTCATATTTCTCTTGAGCTGCAATTGTGGCAATTTGTACTGCCGTAAAATATGAATCTTTTGGCTCACAATTTACCCGAATGGCATCGTCCGCACCGATAGCAAGACATTTACGAATAACTTGTTCAGAATCAGCCTCTCCAACGTTTAAAACTGTCAAAGTTCCACCTGTTTGTTCCTTCAATTCCACCGCACGAGAAAGTGCATAATCATCATAAGGACCTGTGATAAAAGTTACTCCAGCTTTATTAAATTTGGTATCTCCATCAGTAAACGATATTTTCGCTGTAGTATCGGGGACGCTTGTTACGCAAACTAAAATTTTCATGATAATTTATTTTTCACATTTGTTCAATGTGGGATTAGATTTAAACCGCAATAAAATTACATATTTTCCTGCAATATTAACGAAAAGTTTTAAAATTAGTATGCAAGCATACTAATTTTAATAAAATAAATATTTTGATGAACAATAGATTAGAAATACTTAGACAATTTGTGGCAGAAGAACCACAAGACCCATTTAATCATTATGCTTTGGCGACTGAATTATTAAAATTTGACAAGACTGAATCAAGGCATATTTTTGAACATTTACTAAAAAATCATGCTGATTATTTAGCCACTTATTATCATCTGGGAGCCTTATACGTGGAGTTGGGCGAGCTTCAATTAGCCGAAATAACCTATTTATCGGGTATAGAATTAGCTCGTAAAATTGGGAATGACAAGACTTTGAAGGAGTTAAAGGGGGCGTATCAGCTATTCTTGGATGAGTTGGAGGATTGAAGTCTATATCATAGTTGCTTTTACAAAATATTAGTAAAAGCAACTGTGATAAACAGATTTACACCCATTCAGAAGTATGGAACTACATATTTTTACCTGCCACAAACCCCGTTGTCCAAGCGGCTTGAAAGTTATATCCACCCGTAACTGCATCAATGTCAAGCACTTCTCCTGCAAAGAATAAGCCTTTAACAAGTTTACTCTCCATTGTTTCGGGATTAATTTCTGATAAATTTATCCCTCCGCAGGTTACAAACTCTTCTTTGAAAGTGGTCTTTCCTTGTACTTTTTGGGATGAATTTATTAAATTTTCAATCAATTTATGGGTATGCTTTACCGTCAAATCAATCCAACGGAGATTTTCATCAATTTCTGAGAGTTCACAAAAACGTTTCCATAAACGAGAGGGCAATTCAAATTGCTGATTGGATTGAATGAGTTTTTTAGGATTTGTCTTTTTAATATCTAAAAACGTTTCTCGGATTTTATTTTCGGAAACGTCTGGAATCCAGTTAATTATAGCCGTAAAATCATAAAATAAATCCGCTAATTCTCTGGCTCCCCATGCTGATAATTTTAACACCGCAGGAGCTGAAAATCCCCAATGGGTTACCAATAATGCACCATCTTGAATTAATTTTTTCCCCGCTACTTTTACAGAGGCTTTTTGTACGCTCACACCCGCAAGGTCGTGATAATGAGAAGTTGGAACGTTGAAAGTAAAAAGAGAAGGTACGGGAGGAACAATTGTATGTCCCGTATCCATAAGCCATTGATAACCAACAATATTTGGATTTCCTCCTGTGGTTACCAACACTACATCTGCGGGTAAAATCTCCCCCGATTGGAGTTCTATACTTGTGATTTGATTATCTTCAAAATTGATTTTACTTACTCCAAAAGAAGTCATTACTTTAATACCTAAATGTTTAGCTTTTTGCTCCAAACATTGAGCAATAGATTCTGAATTATTACTTATTGGAAACATTCTTCCGTCATCTTCCTTTTTAATTTCAACTCCTTGACGATCAAACCATTGAACGGTATCTTTGGCATTAAATTCATTAAATAACGGGCGTAAAAAAGCACCTCCTCGTGGGTAAAATTTCGCTAATTGTTTATTATCAAAACAAGCATGGGTAACATTACAACGTCCCCCTCCCGAAATACGAACTTTATTTAAAACTGTTCGATTCTTTTCGAGAAGTATTACCTTTGCATCAGGATTATTTTCAGCGGCTGAAATTGCACCAAAAAAGCCTGCTGCTCCCCCACCGATTACGATTATTTGTTTTTTATTCATGTTACCACAAAAGTATCAAAAGTTCACAGAAGAATTGCTAAGTTGATTCACTAATCCTAATCCTTCAAATCATGGGTAAAATAAAGTTTTTGTTTTTTCTTCTCATTTTAGGCATCTTTCTCTATTATTTCGGCAAGCCTAATCCGATGAATTCTTTAAAAAATGATTTTAGTAAAATCTTAGGAAATTCCTCTAAAAATGAATCCGAACCTTGGACTCGTGAAGGGCGTGGTGATACGCTTGCAACGGACGAAGGTACTGATATTACGGAAGATATTAAAGGGAAAATAAAAGAGAAGGTTAATGAACAAATTGAAGAGAAGAAAAAGTCTATTTTAGATATTTTCAAATCAGAAGTGCTTGGAAATAAGGAAGACAGTAAAGTTTCAACTGACTTAGACCAATACATTCCTTCCTCAAAAACGAATAAAGAAATTGTTAGGCATAGTGCTTTTATTTTGAGTTACCAAGAGGAATATGAGCTTGCTTCTTGGGTATTGCATCGCCTGGTAAAAGAAGCTGCTTTTGGAAAAGCAGAACGTTCCAATGAGTTTTTACCTGACCCTTTAGTAGAATCTGGCTCGGCAGTTACTCAAGATTATTCAAGGACAGGGTATGACCGTGGACATCTTTGTCCAGCGGGTGATTTTAAGCACAATAAGGAATTGGAAGATGAAACATTTTATATGTCGAATATGTCTCCTCAATTGCCTGATTTTAATCGGGGTATTTGGAGTGATTTAGAAAATAAAGTACGTTCTTGGGTCAAGAAAAGAAGTGAATTAATTATTGTAACGGGACCCATTTTAAAAAAAGGATTACCAACAATTGGAAGAATGAACAAAATTTCAGTTCCAGAAAAATTTTACAAAATTATCTACGATCCTGCTAAAGAAGAAGCCATTGCTTTTTTAATTCCTAACGAAGGTTCAATAGAATTGGTAAAGTCGTTTACCATTAGTATTGACGAATTAGAGGCAATGACAGGTATAGATTTTTTTGCTAAATTACCCGATAGTTTAGAACAAAAAATTGAAGTAAACAATAATGTGGATGATTGGTATTGAGTTTTGGATTTTAGGGAAAAAATATTACGGAAAAATTAAAGAAAAATCATGTTAATAGTAAAAAATATACATAAAAATTACGGTTCTTTACCTGTTTTGAAAGGTATAGATTTACATATTCAAAAAGGAGAAATTGTTTCTATTGTTGGTGCCTCGGGTGCAGGTAAAAGCACGCTTCTACACATTGCTGGAACGCTTGACAGACCTGATACAGGACAAGTTTTTATTGCCAATCAAGACGTTACTAATCTAAAAAACAATGATTTAGCAAAATTTAGGAACGAAAAGTTGGGCTTTATTTTTCAATTTCACAACCTTCTTGGAGAATTTACAGCTTTGGAAAATGTTTGTATGCCTGCTTTTATTGGAGGAAAGGAAAAAGGAGTAAAAGAGAAAGCAGAGGAGTTATTGGTTCTTTTAGGTCTGCAAGATAGAATTCATAATCTGCCCTCGCAAATGTCGGGCGGAGAACAACAACGTACTGCCGTGGCTCGAGCCTTAATAAATTCGCCTTCGATTATTTTTGCTGACGAACCTTCGGGGAATTTAGACTCAAAAAATGCCCAAGAATTACATCAACTTTTCTTTGATCTGAGAGATAAATTTAGCCAAACTTTTGTGATTGTTACGCATAATGAAGAGTTAGCGAACATGGCGGACAGGAAATTGGTAATGCAAGATGGAATGTTAGTGGTTTGAAGTGATGTCATATTAAAATAATACAGTCATTTCCCACATTTCAAAAATATTCAAAATGTGGGAAATTAAAAGATTTACACTAATTCTTGAACTCTTTCACGAATAACATTTGCCGCTGCAACCATATTAATTAACGCCTGTTCTGTTTCAGCCCATTTGCGGGTTTTTAATCCACAATCAGGGTTCACCCAAATATTTTCGGCAGGTAAAACAGTCAGTGCTTTTTCTAATAACCCTACCATTTCATCCACCGTTGGCACTCTTGGACTGTGAATGTCATAAACCCCTGGTCCAATTTCATTTGGATAGTTAAAGTCATTAAAAGCGTCCAATAATTCCATCTGCGAACGTGAAGTCTCAATTGTAATTACATCAGCATCCATGTCTGCAATATTTTTAATAATATCGTTAAATTCAGAATAACACATGTGCGTATGAATCTGAGTTTCATCTTGAACCGATGACGATGCTACTCTAAAAGACTTTACAGCGTTGGACAAATAGGCTTCATAATCACTTTTACGAAGTGGTAATCCTTCTCGAATGGCGGCTTCGTCAATCTGTATAATTTTAATACCCGCTTTTTCTAAATCTGATACTTCATCTCGAATTGCCAATGCAATTTGTAACATCGTCTCACTACGAGGTTGATCGTCACGCACAAATGACCACTGCAAAATCGTAATTGGACCTGTTAACATTCCTTTCATGTGCTTCTGGGTGAGCGACTGAGCGAAGCTTGTCCAACGAACGGTCATTGCTTTCGGACGAGAAATATCCCCATAAATTACGGGCGGTTTCACACACCGAGAACCGTAACTTTGTACCCATCCGTTTTGTGTAAATACATAACCATCGAGGAGTTCACCAAAGTATTCAACCATGTCATTCCGTTCAAATTCACCGTGAACCAACACATCTAAGCCGATACTCTCTTGCCATTCTACGGAATTTTTAATGAATGTTTCAATCGTACTTTCGTAGATTTCAGCACTAATTTCCCCTTTTTTGTACTTTGCTCTTAATTGTCGAACATCATCCGTTTGCGGGAAAGAACCAATGGTTGTTGTGGTAAAAAGAGGTAATTGAAGCAAAGATTTTTGCTTTTCCTGACGGATTTTAAAACTACTTTTCCGCTCTGTATCGGCTTGAGTCAGCGCCAACACTCGTTCCTTCACGGCTGATTTATGAATCAGATTAGAATCTCTCCTACTTTGGATGATAACCTGATTTATGCTCAAGATTTCTAAGTTTTCATTCACTGAAATCTCGTATAAATCACTAATTTCTTGAAGTTTTTGTTTGGCAAAAGCCATCCAACTCTTCACCTCGGAAGGTAGTCGCTCTTCATCTTTTTCCAAATTCAAATCACACGGCGAATGTATTAAAGAACACGATGGACTTATGGCCACACGGTCGCTCCCTAATTTGAGAAAGGCTTTTTCGATGAATGAAATTGATTTTTGGTAATCATTTTTCCAGATATTTCTGCCATCAATCACACCCAGAGAAAGACTCATAGGCTTTGGAATGGCATCTAAAATCATTTCAAACTGTTCGGGGTAACGAACCAAATCAACGTGTAACATACAAATTGGTAGGTTAGCAGCTAACAAGAGATTCTCCCTCAAGCCATCAAAATAAGTGGCCAACAAAGTTTTTTGATTTGGAAATTTTGCTCTAAAAGTAGTGTAAGTAAGTTTTAATGCTTCTTGGTCGGCGTGGGTCAAGTCTAGAGCCAAGCAAGGCTCATCAAACTGAATCCAATTTACCCCAATTTTGGATAGTTGCTCAATAATATCACAATATACAGGCAATAATTTTGGCAATAAATCCAAACGATGAAAACCTTCTTCTTTTTCTTTGCCAATTAATAAATACGAAACGGGACCTAAAAGAACTGGTTTAGTTTGGATACCTAATGCCAAGGCTTCCTTGAATTCGTCAAAGATTTTAGTAGTTGATAGTTCGAAAGTCTGATTTTTGGTAAACTCTGGCACGATATAGTGATAGTTACTATCAAACCATTTGGTCATTTCCATAGCTTTAATATCCAAGCCGTCTTTTTGATAACCACGAGCCATGGCAAAATACTGATCAAGCAAATTGTTCTGAGAATTTTCTGTTAAAACCCGTTGGTAACGAACAGGCGTAGTCCCAAACATCAAGCTGTGATCAAGCACTTGGTCATAAAATGAAAAGTCATTGGAAGGAATTAAATCAATACCAGCTTCTTTTTGTAACAACCAATTTTCTTGGCGAATTTTCTTGCCAACGTCCAATAATTGTGATTGAGA
>JACMRQ010000480.1 GCA_014376355.1 Arcicella sp.
AAAGCAACCATAAAATTGGGTGGTACAGATATTTTTAATAGTCGTTATATTCAATATGCGGGCGGTCCAACGATTGGTGGATTATATTATTTAGCTTTAACGATTGAAGGAATTTAATTTTTGAATTAATATTCCTATATATTTGGTAGATTAATTAGAAGAAAATCACGTGGCTGAGTGATCAGTCGAAGGTCGGCAAAAACATTATACGATAGTTCTAATCTGTTCGTGATTTTATTTTTATAGAGATAATTATACCCATGAAAAACTACAAATTTTTAACGATTCCAGGCTTAGGTAGTTCAGGATTAGCACATTGGCAGAGTTTATGGGAAAATCAAAATGCTGAAACATTTCATCGTGTCGAGCAAATTAATTGGGATTTACCTGTGTGTAATGATTGGGTTGAAAAATTGGATGAAGAAGTAAGGAAGTTGACTAAATCAACCTATTTAATTGCGCATAGTTTAGGCTGTTTGACGGTGATTCATTGGGCAAAAAAATACACTTCTGAAATGGTGAAGGGAGCTTTTTTAGTAGCCCCTCCCGATGTTGAAAATTCAAGACGATTAAGTTTTATAGAAGGTTTTATTCCAACTCCCACGGTCAAATTGCCTTTTAAAAGTATAGTTATTGCCAGCACAACCGACCAATATGCCACCATCGAAAGAGCCAATGAATTTGCTTTGGCGTGGGGAAGCGAATTTATTAATATTGGCAAAAAGGGACATATAAATGCAACATCTAATTTAGGAAATTGGGAAGAAGGACAAGATTTATTGAATAATTTTATTAAACATTAATACACTGAGAAGAGTCGCTTGTCCGAGTGGTTAGGTTAGCGTTTGCAAAATGTTTTAAGGCGGTTTCGCCAACGACAAACCAAAATTAAACCGTCAAGGTAATAAATTATTATCCTGACGGTTTTATGATTTTATACTATTTTCATCTTTTCCGCATCCCAAAGGATTGGTTTTTTTAATCTTGCACTCAGATTACAAGCCAAAGCAGGAGCGGCCGCTCTCAACCCAAAAGTAGCATCTTCCGCCACTTTTTTGCCCGTGCGAATTGACTCAAAAAAGTTAGTAAAATGATCAAGTCGTTCATCATAACCTTCGGGTACTTTGAAGGTTATTTCCTTCGCATAACTCCATTTTTTATCTTCGTCAGAAAACAAAGCTTTGTAGGCTTTTGTTGATTCTTCTTGTTGTGCTTGTGAGAAAGTACTTACTGAATCATAACCACCAA
Organism: Arcicella sp.; assembly: GCA_014376355.1. Classification (GTDB taxonomy): domain Bacteria; phylum Bacteroidota; class Bacteroidia; order Cytophagales; family Spirosomataceae; genus Arcicella. The sequence goes on from JACMRQ010000480.1 coordinate 1,249, forward strand.
ATTCGGGTGCTTTTGGGCGTTTAAAACTTTTTACTTTCATACTTCCATGTCCAAGTTCGATGATTCCTTCCGTACCCACTATTTTTGCGGGTGAGCCACTTGTACCTCCATCAGCCAAATTTACACGGGTATAAAACTGAAAAGCAGGATGTTCTTTTCTTTCTGGATATTGCATTAAAGAAGTTACCAAATCATACGCATCTCGTCCGTCTTTCCAGTAATTTAATTCGCCCAGAGCGAAAATTTTATCGGGTCCTATTGAGCTTGTAATGGTGTGTAAATTTGTTAAAAGATGTACAAATAAATCCCCTGCAACACCCGTTCCATAGTCTTTATAATTTCTCCAACGGAAAAATCTTTTGGAGTCAAATGGCACTTTTGGGGCATCACCAACGTAAGTATCCCAATCAACTGTTTGGGTGTTGGCATCCGTTGGAATGGTATATTGCCATGCTCCGTTGGCAGAACTTCTGTCATTAGTGGCTTCTACGTAGCATAATTCACCAATAACGCCAGATTCATAAATCTTTTTTGCTTCGGCTGTCAAAACAGAACTTGCCACTTGCGAACCCACTTGAAAAACTTTACCCGTTTTCTTTTGAGTATCAATTACTGCTTGTCCTTCTTCAATATGATGAACCATCGGTTTTTCACAATAAACGTGCTTTCCAGCGTTCATCGCATCAATTGAAATATGGTCGTGCCAATGGTCGGAGGTACAAATCAAAACTGCATCAACATCTTTACGAGCTAATATTTCACGGTAATCACGGGTTGTAAAAATAGATGCTCCCCATTTTTCTTTGGCTCTTTCCAAACGTCCTTTGTATAAATCACACACGGCAACTAATTCAACACCAGGCACTTTTAGGGCGGTGTCGGTGTCATAATGACCAATAATTCCCGAACCAATCAGAGCAATTCTGATATTATCATTCGAAGAAATTTTAACTTCTGATTTTAAGGTAATTGTTTTTCCGTAAGCATCAGTAATTGCCATGCCTCCAACAATCAAAGCCGATGTTCCACTAATTTTTCTAATAAAATCTCTTCTGGTATTGTTCATTGGTTTTTGATTTAGTTTTATAGGATATGAACAAAGCCATAGAAATATTATGAGAATAAGTATTTAATTCTTGAACTTTGCAGCTTTGTAAGCTTAAGAATGAATAAAGTACTTTTCTTGGTTTCTGAGTAACTTAGCATGCCTATTTTTTCAACTGAAATTTACTATTTTTTCTTGAAATGTTTGTAGTACCCTGTAATGATTTATGTTGACTTTAAAAATTAACAACATTTACCAATCCTGCACCTTCTTGATTTGCCTTTCCAAGCGTTTAAAGGTATCTTGCAAGTATATTTTGAAAATAATTCACATGAACGGAAACTTCAAAGATGGACTAAATTTTGCCTCTAAACTTACACTAAAACGTATTTGGAATGGGTTGAAGGTGGTGTCTGCTTTTTATATTTCAAAGGTTACCAACAAACCTACCCAATGGGGAATGCCCTTTAGTATTTCCTTCGAGCCCACTACTTCCTGCAATCTTCGTTGTCCTGAATGCCCGAGTGGTTTACGTTCTTTCACACGCCCGACGGGTATGTTGGAAGGCGATTTATTTAAGCGAACGATTGATGAATTATCAGATACTTTACTTTATTTAATTTTCTATTTTCAGGGCGAACCCTATTTACATCCTCAATTTTTGGATTTAGTGGGTTATTCAGCAAAAAAAGGCATATATACGGCAACTTCCACGAATGCCCATTATTTAACCGAAGCCAACGCAAAAAAAACCGTTGAATCAGGTTTAGATAGACTCGTTATTTCCATTGATGGGACAACTCAAGAAACGTACGAACAATACCGAATTGGCGGAAGGTTAGAGAAAGTAATAGAAGGAACTCGGAACATTGTGAAGTGGAAGAAGGAGTTAAAATCATCTACGCCACATATCGTTTTTCAGTTTTTGGTCGTAAAACCGAATCAACATCAAATTGCGGAGGTGCATGAATTGGCGGCAGCATTAGGCGTTGATGAAGTCGGGCTTAAAACCGCACAAATCTATGATTATGAGAATGGTTCAGATTTAATTACAACGATTGATGAATATTCACGCTATACAAAACAGCGAGATGGAAGTTATAAAATTAAGAATAAATTAGTGAATCATTGTTGGAAAATGTGGCATTCCTGCGTAATTACTTGGGATGGTTTGGTGGTTCCATGTTGTTTCGATAAAGACGCTCATTATCGTTTGGGTGATATGAAAACCCAAACTTTCAAAGATTTATGGTTTGGGGAAAGTTATCAAAAATTTAGAAAGACACTCATTCGTTCCCGTTCAGAGATTGAGATGTGCAAAAATTGCACGGAGGGAACGCAGGTTTGGGCGTAACAAAATAGTGGCAAATCTCATTTTCGTGCCAAAACTTATGATGAATACAGAAATATTAAAAACTTACAACTTCCACTCAATCGTTCCTTTCAATTTTCAGAAAGATACCATTATTTCCATTGACTTAACCGAAAATAATACCGAACTCCATTCATTGGATTTATTGAACGTTGAAATGATGGACGAATACGTTTCTCGGAAAATTAAAGAGACTAATGCCGTTTGTGCGGTTGGAGGTTACTTGGAAAATCGTTATATTTATCGAACTACCAAGCATTTTCAACAATCCAAGGAACCCCGTTCTATTCATTTGGGAGTTGATGTTTGGGCAAAAGCGGGTACGTCAGTGCATGCACCAATGTTTGGAAAAGTTCACAGTTTTGCTAATAATAACAATATTGGAGACTATGGTCCAACCATTATTTTGGAACATACTTTAGCAGGAAATACATTTTATACCCTGTATGGACATCTAAATTTAGAATGTCTTGAAAGTTTATATGAAGGCAAAATTATTGAAACGGGAGAAAAAATTGCAGAATTTGGCAATTATCCAATTAATGGAAATTGGTCGCCACACCTTCATTTTCAAGTAATTACGGATATGTTGGAAAATAAAGGAGATTTTCCAGGGGTTTGTGAGCCTTCGAGAAAGGAGTATTTTAGGGAAATATGTTTAGATGGGAATATTCTTTTAGGACTTGACGACACTTTAACCAACAACTAATATCATGCAAATAGGATTTTTGAAAATTGATTGGATTGATATTTTAGACATATTACTTGTCGCTTTTCTGTTGTATCAGGTCTATAAACTGATTCAAGGAAGTATTGCCAACAAAGTTTTCTTTGGCTATATCCTTATTTACGTTGTTTATTTGGTAGCCAAAGCGCTGGGAATGGAATTGTTAACGGCAATTTTAGGACAGTTTATGAACGTTGGCGTATTGGCGTTATTGATAATTTTCCAACAAGAAATTAGACGGTTCCTAATGATGTTAGGTCGTTCAACATCCATTCGTGAAAACACTTTTTTAAGGAAATTTTATACCCCAAAAACCACCAAAGAAAATATTACTTCTCTTCAATCCATCGTTGAAGCGACCAAAAATATGGCGACCACTCACACAGGAGCCTTAATTGTAATTGAGCGAGAAGATGACTTGAAAAAATACATTGAATCGGGGGATGTGATTGATTCAGAAGTTTCTAAACGATTGATATTGAGTATTTTCCATAAAAATAGTCCTCTCCACGATGGAGCTGTAATAATCCGAGAAGGACGTTTGGCAGCGGCGAGATGTATGTTGCCCATCTCAGAAAGTGGCACAATTTCGCCTACTTTGGGTTTTAGACACCGTGCAGCTTTTGGCATGAGTGAACAAACAGATGCGGCAATCATTGTGGTTTCGGAAGAGAAAGGAGAAATATCTTTCATCAATCACGGAGGTATTTTTAGAAATATGTCGGTGAATGATTTGGAAGGAAAATTAAGGGATTATTTGTTGAAGGTGTAGAGCCTGCGGTGAAAATAGAGTTGTTCAAGATTATTATTGGGAGAAACAAAAACAATTTGTTTAATACTTTTTACATTTGTGTGTAAATAAAAAAAAGGAATGAATAGTTTACAATTAAATGTTAATTTAAATTTTCAGCAACTTCTCGAGGTGGTAAAACAATTATCACCTACCGAAAAAGTAAAGTTGAATGAATTTATTTGGAACGAAAATTTTGATATTCCTGTGGAACATCAGAAAATAGTTTTGAGTAGAATAAAAAAAAGTAAAGATAACCCAAGTAGAATGCTGGATTGGGATGACGCTTCTAAAACGTTAAACCCCTGATGATAAAGTACAAAATTCAAATTGATGAGGAGGTTTTGTCTGATATTCAAGAGGCTACAGATTGGTATAACGAACAATTACAAGGCTTAGGTTCTCGTTTTTTAAAACAAACAAAATCGCAAATCAATTCCTTGAAAACGGATCCAGAAATCTTTACGAATAGATACGCTAATGTACGCTGTATGCTAATTAAAAGTTTCCATTCATGGTTCATTATATCATAGACAACCTTACAGTAAAGATTTTTGCAGTTTTACATACCAGTAGAAATCCAAAAATTTGGGAGGACAGAAGCTGAATCATGAAAATCTGTTAAGCCTTTAAAACCGAACGATTGAATCATTAACGAAGCCAAATTTACCTACACAAAATAGGAAATTTGGCTTTGTTGGTTTTTAAGGAGAATGTGGGTAGTTTTGTTGGTGGATTAATAAATAAATTAGAAAATAGAGAATTATATAGGAGTTTGTAAAGGGTACATTTTATTTGATTAAATCTCAAATCTATACCATTTTAACACAACAAACTCCCCTCAACCCATAACTTTGAATCATCAATAAAATACCAACAAGACAAACTCCATGAACGTAAAAACAAACCAAGATAAATTCAATATTTTAGAAACAAAAAATGCCGAAGCATTGCTTGGCGGAGGAGAAATCAGAATTGCGGCTCAACACAAAAAGGGTAAACTAACCGCCCGTGAGAGAGTAATGTTATTGTTGGACGAAGGCAGTTTTGAGGAAATTGGTAAATTCGTCATGCACCGTTGCAAAGATTTTGGTTTGGATAAAGAATATTATTTGGGCGATGGAGTTATCACGGGATACGGAACGGTCAATGGTAGAATAGTTTACGTTTTTGCCCAAGATTTTACTGTTTTTGGAGGAGCTTTATCGGAAACTCACGCCGAAAAAATCTGTAAACTTATGGATTTAGCCATGAAAAATGGAGCTCCATTAATTGGTCTGAACGATTCAGGCGGAGCAAGAATTCAAGAAGGCGTAACGTCATTGGCAGGTTATGCCGATATTTTCTATAAAAATACATTGGCATCGGGCGTAATCCCTCAAATTTCTGCCATTATGGGACCCTGTGCGGGTGGAGCAGTATATTCTCCCGCCATTACAGACTTTATTATGATGGTTGAAAATACTTCATATATGTTTGTAACGGGTCCAAATGTGGTCAAAACTGTAACGCACGAAGTTGTAACTTCCGAAGAATTGGGCGGTGCTTCAACGCATTCAACTAAGTCGGGCGTAACTCATTTTTCGTGTGCCAATGAGGTTACTTGTATTAACAATATCAAGAAATTATTGTCTTATATTCCTCAAAATTGCGAAGACCAACCGCCATTTTTACCCTACGAGTCGAGTAATGAAATCAGAGAAAGTTTGGATAAAATAATTCCAGAAAACCCAAATCAGCCTTATGACGTTAAGGAAGTAATTGATACTATTACAGATTCGGATTCTTTCTTTGAAGTGCATAAAAATTTCGCTGAAAATATTGTTGTAGGATTCGCTCGTTTGGGTGGTCGCAGTATTGGAATTGTGGCAAATCAACCAGCCGTAATGGCGGGTGTTTTGGATATTCAAGCCAGTCAAAAAGCTGCCCGTTTTGTTCGTTTTTGCGATTGTTTTAACGTGCCTTTACTGGTTTTGGAGGATGTCCCAGGTTTTATGCCAGGTACGAATCAAGAATGGGGCGGAATTATTACGCACGGGGCAAAATTATTGTACGCTTTCTGTGAGGCAACCGTTCCAAGAATAACCGTAATTACTCGTAAAGCCTACGGTGGAGCGTATGACGTGATGAATTCAAAACACATCGGAGCGGATATGAATTATGCTTGGACATCGGCAGAAATTGCGGTGATGGGAGCAAAGGGAGCGGCAGAAATTATATTCAAAAGAGAAATCGCTTCGGCAGAAAATCCAGTAGAAAAACTTCAAGAAAAGGTAGATGAATATACCGAAAAATTTGCAAATCCTTATCGTGCAGCACATAGGGGCTATATTGATGAAGTAATTATGCCTTCGGAGACTCGTCAGAAACTAATTAGAGCCTTTAAAATGTTAGAAAATAAAGTGGTTAATTTACCGAGAAA
>JACMRQ010000481.1 GCA_014376355.1 Arcicella sp.
AAACTTTTATTACATCCAATGAAGTTATAGGTGAATATACCTCAGGTGCAGAAGTTGTAAGTGAATTTGCTGAAAGTAAAAAAGTTATTGAGTTCCTCATAAATCTTAATACTGAACTTGAAGGCACACCTTTCAAAATTGCCTATAGAGTTAGAGACGAATTTTTAATCTATTGTTACTACGCCAGTTTAAATCCGACAGATGCAAATTGGTTTACGCATGCATTAGATGAAATGACCAGTATGAAAATTTTATCAAGGATTGAAGGTGATGAAACAAAAACAGGTTCGGTATTGAGAAATTTACAAAGAGTTTTAACCGCTGATTATAAAAAGTCCAATACTAAACTTAAAGAAATGGAAACTCGTCTCTCAATAAGCGGATACACTTCATTCTGGTCATAATGCAGATTATTAAAGTAGAACATATCGATTTTGACTTGGTTATTGAATGCAATAATCTTGAATCAACTTTTAATAAAGCTCAAAAAAAACAGTCTCAAATTTTAACCGCCACTTCCTATTCCGTTAATGAAGGAAATATTTCAATTTACCATTTTGAGAACAAGGATCTTGAACCATTATTATTCGAAAAGACTTACCCATTAATTTTTGAAAACAAAGACTACTTTATTGGAATCACATTTAAAAACAAATCATTAGTTCAATTACCTTTCATTTATTCAAAGTTTAAAGAAGTTGAAGAAAAATTTTTCTATCGGGAAGAATTGGGCTTCTTAGCAGGGACAATCAATTTTGGGAACGATCTTGGGAAAAGCAATCTAGTTTTAAGATATACTAAAGAGAATCAAGTAAGAGAAATCAATTTTCAGTTTGAAGTATTTCCCACAAAACTAAATTATAAAAGCGATTACGAAAAGATAGTTTCAGATATTGAGAAAGAATATCCTTACCTCGTTCTGGACTTTTTAAAGAAGACTTATACTTCATTTAAAACCGGAAGTTCACCAAATACAGATTTAATTTGGTGGCAAGTTTTTGGTGGTCTTTACAATGACTTCATTAACTCATCAAAATTCATTTTAAATAAGCCTCATAGCCGTATCATAAGACAAACCAAGTATGTTAAAGCTGACAGAATCAATAATTGGACAACAACTTTAGAAGAAGAATATTCTCAATTTAAACATCTACCTAACAACAATTATCGTTCTGAATATAAAACGTTAAGCACAAATACATCTGAAAATAAGTTTTTTAAGCATGCTGTTTTTCAAACATTAAGACGATATAAAAAAGTAAAATCATTTATTGAAAAACGGTTTGCCAATTCGATTACAGCATCTTTCAAAAGTGAACTTGATATTATACAGAAACGGTTTGAAACCATTTCTGCAAATCCTTTCTTTAGGTCTATTGACGAATTCCAAGGAATAAGGCAAGAATCTCTCGTTTTACAAAAGGCAACTGGCTACAGCACCATTTACAAGTCGTGGATAATGCTAAATAGTGGCCTGAAGTTTTTAGAAGGAATTCAAAAAATTGAACTAAAAAATATCGCTGACCTTTATCAAATATGGTGCTTCCTAGAAATTAAAAATGTATTACAGAATCTATTAGGAAAGAATAACCCTGATGATATTGATTTGGCAGAAATACAAATTGATGATTTTGTTTTTAAAATAGAGCGGGGTGTAAAATCAAAAGTTTCATATAACAAAGCTGATGGAGAAGTTATTGACCTATTCCACGATTTTTCTTATGAGACTGCTCAAAATCAAACAGTAAAATCATTCACGGTTAACCAAAGACCGGACATTGTATTGAGAATTACTAAAAATGACTTAAAGGAGAATTATGTTCTCACTTATTTATATGATGCTAAATACAGATTGGCTTCGGATGAAAAGGAAGGTTCTCCGGATTTACCGACAGAAGATTCAATAAATCAAATGCACCGATACAGAGACGCTATTTATTATGTAAACAAGGAGAAAAATAAACCTGAAAAAGAAGTAATCGGTGCTTACATCCTTTTTCCTGGAGCTGGCGAAATTGAAACCATTAAAAATTTAGATTATTACAAATCGATAGCATCAGTAAACATTGGTGCATTCCCTTTAAGACCGAACGACTATACAAATAGAAGTTTATTAGAAGATCACTTGAAGACAATTATTGGCTTAGACACAGAATCAGTATTAAATGATGTTTCTCCGCAAAAGGAGAGTTCATACGAATCTCCGAATCCATATGTTTTAATTGGTTTCGTCCCGACAGAGAATCATATGTTATGTTTTGAAAATAGTGATATGCCATTTTATTTTTCAGGCATTAAAAAGCCTACAAAATTTGGGTTTAAAAACTTGAAATATTTTGCTCCATATATAAAAGAAAAGGGAGTAAGAGATTACTACGAAATTCTCGATTATCAAATTGTCGAGAGAAAGGAAATTTTTAAAACAAATCATCCTCTTTATAAAGACGAAAATGGTGAAAGACTTGTGATCAGGTTAGGACATAAATACCAAATTGACAAAGGGAACTTTTTAAAAATATCTGATGGGTCAATTGGCCAAATTCCATACAGGTACACAAATTTGAAAAACATAAAAACACTTAAAGACAACAAAATTGAAGTATTAAAAGTGAGTAAATAACCAACGCTCACTATTCCCCCACACAAGCATTATACGTATTCATCAGCAATGCTCCAATCGTCATCAATCCCACACCGCCTGGTACAGGAGTTATGTAGCTGCATTTGGGTGCCACATTTTCAAAGTCCACATCACCTTTTATTGCAAAGCCGCTTTTTTTACTGGCATCGGGTACACGGGTGATGCCCACATCAATTACCACGGCGTTTTCTTTTACCATATCAGCGGTTAA
>JACMRQ010000482.1 GCA_014376355.1 Arcicella sp.
GAGCTTAATACATACTGCTCTGGCTCATTTTTGTAGGCTTTGATGTGCAGTAAAACCTGACTTCCATTCATAAAACGCTCGGCATCTAAATTTTGAGCAATGTAAGTGGGGTTTGAACCTTTAGCGGCAACACCCATTCCGCTACAATGGTTTGCTTCCTTGTTTTCGATTTTATCAAGATAAACCCAAAATTCGTCTGCCATTTGAAAGCAATAAACATCTTTAAAAGTTTGACCAGAACTTTTAGCAATTCCCTTTATTTCTTCATATATTTCTGGTGTCCATTTTTTGATAGCGGGTTCAAAATTGGTACTATGGAAAAAATTGTCAATTAGGGTGTCGGCATTTTGCTTTGTATTAGTTTCAATGTCTTTTTTCCACTTTTTGAATAGCTCAGCAATTTCAGTTTTCATTAATTTGCCGTGTTGTAAGCCTCGTTGATAACCGTTTCCTTGTAATTCAATAACAGGTACATTTTTGGGAGTACCGATTTTGACTGCGGGTTGTTGTGAATATGAATTACACCATACTGTTAACAGGAAAGCGGCAAAAAAATATCTTTTTAAATGTTTCATAATAATTTTTATTTTTTTTAAGTTTAAGGTCGTTCGTAAAGTAGCACACAACTCCCTAATATACGAAAGTTGTGTCGTACTTTTTAAATTGTTTGGCACTTTGCCAATCTTTCATTGTACTATTCTTGTCGCACAATTTTTTGTCGTACTTTTTGTATTATTTATAGATTAGTAAAAATTGGCAATTAAAATGATTACTGTGTGTCTGTCATTCAAGACATAATACACTCATTTTCAGCTACTTTGTTATCACATTTTAGTTATTAAAGGGTGTACAGGCTTTATATTTTCCACCAATGACAAACAATAATGATGAAAATGTACGCAATAAAGTTGAAAGTATCTCTCGAATTTATTAAACGGTAATTTTAACAAAAAAAGGGCGATGTACATTCATTTGTACATCGCCCTTTTTATATTTAATCTCTATCCTTATGCCTTTCTTTCAGTCTCAATCTTCGGGTTACCATTTCATCTAAAAGTATTTGGCTGTTCCATCCTTCGTATTTTGCTACTTGCTCGAATGTGAGCCAACTTCCCCCTGCTATTCCCAAACTTTTCTTGATTCTTCTAAGTCTTCTCTGGGCGGTTTTGATGTCGCAATCTCGCCAGACCTGGATGTGGGAGGAATTTACTAAGAAGGTAAATTTAAAATCTCCTTCGGCGGTTTCTTTCTTTGTTTTTTGTGCTTCTTTTTTCTCGGTTTCGTAGGCTTTTATGAAATCGTTGAAAAGTGATAATTGATTATTTCCCATAATGGTCAAAAAGGCTTGTTTACAGATACTTACGGTGGCGAAATTAGACATTTGTATCATCATTAACAAGTTGAACTTTATAAACAGTATCAGGATGAAACATTTTCTAACGATTACCTTTTTTTTAATTTCAATTACTACATTTTGTCAGCCCATTGGGTGGAATCGTGGATTTGTCACGGCTGGACATGATGTGGATACTTATACGATTCGGGTGAATTTTATTGATTATACGGTGAGGTTACTGGGGGTTGATGGTCCAGAATTGACACAATGTTTTGGCAAAAATTCTCGTGATTCTGTAATGAAGATTATTAAACTTAAACAGGTGGATTTGAAATTTGGGGGCAAAGATGTTTACGGGCGTTGGTTGGCTGAGGTGAAGATTGATGGTTTGGCTCTGGATAGCTTGATTATTGTGAAGGGTTGGGGATGGAATGCGGAATTGTACGGCAAACGCTTTAAGGAACGCAATCAGATGCAAACGGTGGCTATCAATAATTTGCTTGGGTTGTGGTTTTATCAGGCTAATTGTTCGCCTTGGTTATTTCGGGTTTTTAGCAAAAATGAGAAGATTGCACTCTGCCCCTGCGAGCAATGAGTTGGGCGGAAGTAGGGACTACTACGGAATCAGTACGGGACGAGTACGGAATGAGTACTGAATCAGGATTGATTAAAAATTGATTTACAATTGTATCAATACTGGTTAATTTTTACGGATTTAGGTTGGCAACAACTATTTCATAATTCTTATTTTTTCACTTTATAAAACAAAAACATAATGGCTACTCAAAGAGGCATTGTACAGTTGGTTGGAAAGCTTGGTGGTATCGTCTTTAGGGCGGATGGATCAGTTTCTCAGGCACCGGCAAAAAGAGCGGTAACGGCTCAAAGAACGAAGGATAATAATTCGGAGTTCGGGAATGCTGCAACATCAGGAAAAAGACTGCGTGATGGCTTGTCGAAATTGACAAAGGCTGGTGGTGGTGCTTACGTGGTGGCACGGATTGTGAAAATCATGAAGGATGCTATCAACTTAGATTTGGTTTCGGTGCGTGGACAACGCAATGTATTGGATGGCGAACTTTCTCTTTTTGAGGGGTTTAACTTCAATGATTTGAAATCAATGGCTTCGATTATGGTGGTGAATTTGAGTGCGGTGATTACTCGTTCGACGGGTGTTTGTGAGGTTTTGATTCCAGCATTTACGCCCATTAATGATGTGGATGCTCCTGGGGGAACTACGCACTTTAAGCTAATTGCTGAATCAGCAACGATTAATTTTGAGACTGGTGAATCTGATTCTAAATCAGCGGAAACGGCTTATATTCCTTTGAATGCTACGCCTGTGGCTTCTCAGACGTTGACAATGGATTTGTTGGATTCTTCGACTGATCCAATTTTTACTGGAGTGGGCATTGAATTTTACCAGTTTATGAACGGTGATTACTACATTTTAGAGAACGTTGCTTATAATGCAGCTTCTATTTTGAAAGTAGATACGGGCGTTTAGATGGTGGTTTATTGAATGGTTTGAGAGGAGAGTCATTACATCGGTTGGTGTTGATTCTCCTTTTATTTTTCTTAGTATTTAACATTTTAAATTTTCAAACTCATGGCACAAACGCCCGAAGAAATCAAAGCTAAAAAGATAGCAAAAAAACGTGCACAAATTAATGCTAAAGTTGCTCAAATGGATAAGTATGAAGCCAAAAAGGGGGATGCTAATTCACTTAAAGATGCTGCTATTGTTTCGAGTCAGAACACTACTGATGTCAAGGTAAAGGCGAAAATTGAAAAGTCGATTGTTGTGCTTGATAAAAGGATTGTACGGTTACAGGGTTCAATTGATAGATTAGAAGCGAAACGGCTTCAATATGCTCAAGAATTAGCTACTTTACTGGGCAGATTTTAAAATAGATTCTCATCAAATGCCCCGTCTTAGATGGGGCATTCTGAGCTTTTTCAATTGCATGCACAAAAGACTGGTCTGGTCTTGGTGATTAAATAAACAATTTTAGTGATGCAAAAGACGATGCGTTTTAAGAATATATATGAAGCAGGGAAATACTTGATATATCAATTTGTTTCTCAGGCTTTGTATAGTTTAACGATTGGCAATAAGATAGACACGACTTTAAGCCTTGTGAATGTTGAGGGCGGTTATTTATTGACGTTTCGGGGGGTTGAGACATTTTATACGAATTTTAAGAGTGCGGTAAATGCGTTCAAGACTCTGTTTTATGATTGGCGGTATAATTATACGGGAAAGGGATATTATTTATCCCTGTATTCAGTTGATGTTACTGGTAATGTATATTCTGGTTATGGAGTTCCTTTGGATTCGGTGGGTGTTGATGGGTCGGAGTATTTAGACTTGGATACCTTGAATGTTTACAAGAATGTGAACGGAGTTTGGTAGTGTTTTGATGTTTTAGTGGTTTATTTTTCACAGTTTAAATTTTATAGTTATGTTAATCGCAAATATTAAGGGTGCTTCTGGAAGTAACGGAAGTAATGGTGCTACAGGTGCTAATGGAAGTAACGGAAGCAATGGTGCTACTGGTGCTACTGGTGCTACCGGAAATGGTCTTTTAACGGGTACTGGTGTTCCTTCGAATACTTTGGGGGTTGATGGTGATGTGTATTTGAACACGACATCGTTTGACCTTTCTAAGAAAGCTGGCGGAGTTTGGTTGTCTTAGTTTTTTTCACTCAAAAAGCCTATTCAATTAACTGGATAGGCTTTTTTTAAATTTTAACATTATGTTATTAGGAAATTTAAGAACATCGGTACAAAGTATAATTACGATTACTGATGCTGTGACACTTACACTTAGTGATTTTTATGTGCTTGCTATGGGTGCTAATGGTTATACTATTACTTTGCCTACAAATCCTCCTGTTGGGAAGGTTTATTCGATAAGATGCAGGAATGCTACTAAATTGGCATCGGTGGCGTATTATCAGGGTGGTAGTTTAACGAATCAATTTGCAGTTGGAACGGTAACTTACCTTGTTTGGGATGGGGTTAATTGGCACCAATTTTAGTGGTTTGATTTATTGGCAAATTGACCCCCCCCCCAAATCTGACGATGTTGGGGGGTTTTTGTTGGTGTTGGGTACTTGTATCAATTTCAGCCTTTGAGGTCTGCTATAAGGTTTTCGATTGCTTCCTCATTATTGATGAACTTGCAACATAAATTATCAATGCACCCTGCAATATTTATAAATGTCAATCCTTGTTTTTCTCTTGTGATAATACTGACAATTGCGGAGACTTTTACTAAGTGTTTGTAGCCATCGGTGTCAATCAATTCAATGAATCTTTCGTCCTCGATTACTGGCTTTTTAACATCCATAAAGTCCTCTAAATGAGTTTTCATTGCTCTGTGTTCACACACTTTCAAATCTGAACTTGTGAATAATCCACGTAGGAATTTTTTTAGTTCATTTACTAATTCTTGCTTTTCCATTTTAATTATTGGTTACTGGTTAAAACTGATTTGTATTGGGCAAAGGTTGATTTTGTTGTTTCCAAGTGGTTAATAATTTACGGTATTTCCTGCGTCCTGACTCAATAAATGAGCTATCGGCTTCCATGATGAACACGGTGTTTTTTTTGGTTTTGGAGAGTGCTATAAAGAAAAACTTTTTGGCTTTTATGCTATCCATGTAGAAGGCGGCTTGTCTGTCGTAACCATATTCAACGGCACATTTTTCAAACTGCTCTATGCTACTGGCTGAGGTGGTTTTGATGTCGTAAACGGTGCGTCCTCGTAGGATAATATCCAGTTTAGATTTCAGCGGTAAACCAGTTACTGGACACGTCCACAAAACCACCTCCTCTTTCTTACTAAACCTGAGCAACCATTTTAGCCACGGCTCCGCCCAGAAGGTTTTGGCAAGTGTTTGAACTTTGGCAATGTCTACATCTTGGGGCAATTTATCAATGGTATTGGGTTCTAAGATAAGTTCGTGTACGGCTGTACCGAAACTGAACGCTACGAGTGGTAAGGGTTTTACGGGTCGGTTGAAAATAAGGTTTTCAAACTTGCCTAAATCGCTGTTTGAGATTCGGGGTAATGCTCGGTACTGATCGTTTGTGAGTTTCTTAATCTTTGGCTTTTTCATGTTGTTTGAGTGGTTGTTTGATAACAATGTAGTGCCACACCTGCGGAGTTTGTTTTTGTTTTGAAACGAAGTGAGAACCAAAACAAGCGGAGGTGGTGGGGTGCGGTGGTTAGGATGATGCAAGTAACTGTAATTACAGTCGTAGGTCGTAGATGGTGATGGATTTGTTATCTATTACCTTTTGAGACTCTTTGTAAGCCAAAATGAATCCCGTGTAATCTTTTACAAACCTGTCGCCTTCTTGTTTTTCTACCATACCAAAAACCTTACACTCTTTACGGTCGATGATGATTTTGATTAATTTCATAGTTGAAATAGTGAGGGGCGAACCCCTCACGTTTAAGGTTATACGTTAGGACTAATTACCCGTTGATGTCTGCTTCAAATTCTGGTTCGTAACTCTTAGCACTTAAAGACTTTTGAACCTTTGAAACTGGCAAACAAGCGACTGGGTAACTAAGCGAACAAAGTCCAATTTCAGCCGTTTCGGTGATGGTATCACGGCTGAACACTTGCATATCTTGGCAAAGCTGGCGGTATTCCTCAATGCTTTGAGGAGTGGCAATTTCAAACTCAAAAGTTGCCACTGAATATTTGCCTTTGGTGTTTTCCTTCTTTTCGCTTGAAATAGTTAGAACGGTATCGGTTAATTCCATGCTCCGCATTGTTCCGTTTTCTACAATATCTTCGTAGAATAATGATTCGACCAATTTTAATAGACTACGGGCGGACGAATTGTTAAACATGATGTAACAAACGGCTTTTGATTCATCGACAAAATACACCTCGCACCACTGTTCTAACTTTAAAATGCCTGTGTTGTCGTCCTTTCTGGCAAAAAGAGAATCTTGCATAAATTTAAAGGCAATAGGCTGGATGACTATTTTTTTGCCTACGGGTTTAACTCCTCCAATGTTGAAATCACCCGTGCGACCATCAAAACGGTAGTTTTTGGGAGAACCTGGCAAATACTTGTACTTTGACGTAATTACTCCGTCGGTGTCCATAGATTGGTACATTCTTACTAAATCGTTACTGTTTGCGGTTGTTGTTGGCTTTGACATGGTACGTGTTTGGTTGTGCCTAAACCTTTGCTTTTGTAAGGTTTAGGCGGTTATGGAATATGAAAATAAAAGAGAATGCTAATTAGATATTACGGAAAACAAAACCGTTATCGTAGTGATAATCTGACATGAATAAATCACGGCTGAATTTTTCATAATCAAAGTATCTGGCTACGGTTTCAGGCACATTTGAGAGATAACCGCAATCCTCAACCAGTTGATAAGTAAAATCGTCTTCGGAATCATAAAAACCTTGAAACGATTCCTCAAACGTTGAAATATCATCATTCCCAAAAACTGAAATGAATGTTTCATAGGCTTTTAATTTATCATCATCAAAATCTGCCGTATTGGTTTGAAACTCAAAAAAATCATCTGAAATGCTACTTTCGGAAATATATTTTTCGTTGATATCTTCCCAATCTTGAAACATGAATTCGGGGCGGCCGCC